>CAZNLO010000021.1:0-21392 GCA_964573935.1 uncultured Parvibaculum sp.
TAGCCAGCACGCTGCACCGCGATCAACAGCATGGCAAGCTGGAGGGCACCGGCGAGCGCCACGCCCCACGCAAGCACGAGACCCGGATTGTCAAAATGCGGCGCAACAATCACAAGCGCTGCAATCAGCACGATGTTAAGGGCGATAGGGGCCGCCGCCGCCGCCGTGAACCGGCCAACAGAATTCAGCACCGCCGACAGTAGCGCGACAAATGACATGAACAGCAGATAGGGAAAAGTGACCCGGGTCAGGAGAACACCCATCTCGAACTTCTCAGGCGTGTCTGCAAAGCCCGGCGCGATGACATACATCAGCCACGGCATGGTGAGTTCAGCCACGATGGTGAGCACGATGAGGGTAAAGAGTAAAACCGAGAGCGCTTCTTCGGCAAACCGTTTGGCGGCTGCGCGCCCTTCACCTTCCAGCCGCTTGGCAAAGAGCGGCACAAAGGCAGAGTTAAACGCCCCTTCCGCAAACAGGCGACGAAACAGGTTGGGAAACTTGAACGCCACAAAAAACGCATCCGCAATCGGCCCGGTACCCAGCGTACCTGCGATCAGAATATCACGCGCGAACCCCAGCACCCGGCTGATAAGGGTCATGCCACCAACAGTCACGGCAGATCGAACAAGGTTCATGGGTGCTCTAACATTCTAATTGCGCTGGGTGAGTTACGCTGTGGTGTTTGGCGGCAGAAATACGCCCTTGATGCAATCAGGATTTAGGACTGCTATCTGGGAGTGTGTTTTGTCAAAGAATCCGGCACCGTCATAAAGTGGCTTTCCCTCGTTGAACAATCCCCTGACCGTATCGAACGGTTCCTTCGCGACTGGCCCTTCCCCTCGTTTAATAATGCTGTGAAGATAGTTCATCACCGCACAATCTAGGTACCGGAGAACTAAGTCAGGACTTGAGTCTTTCGGGGCCGTTTTGTTTTTTGGTAGATCGGCACCGGTGGCTTTGTAGTCCTCGGCCATTGCGTCATAAGCAGACCGCACTAACTTAAGGTTCTCGCGGACTAGTAAATCTAGGCAGTTTCCAAGATCAATTACCGCGCCAACCACAAAAGGCTCGTAATTGTCATTACGAACACTTTTTGCCCTTGCCCATTCCAATGCTCGCTGCTGATCGCCTTCCCAAAAATAACTCCCAGAGCCCAGCCAATCAAAATCACCAGCACTATGACGAAGCACGCCCTCTCCGCTTACTGTTTTCATCCCAACTTCCTTGTCGCACCCGTGATATCCGAGCACAAAGGATGTTTGGAGACGACTCAACGGGTGTTCACAGCTTTTTCTTCAGGTCCACCGTAAGCTGGTGCTAATTCGCCATTCTTTGACAGAAAACCCTCCTGGATGAGAAAGGCTTTCGCAGCTTCGGGAGTGGCGGTAATGGTTTTGGTATGCTGTTTGATCATCTCTTTGATCGCAGCGCGTTGTGCATCGTTTGTCATGATCTGTCTCCCGAGTAACAGGCCCAGCGCTTATCGAAGGACCGCCCTAGAATACCTATAATTGGGCTCGTGAGGCTTGACAAACCGAGATTTTTCTTGTATAAGCTAACTGCTTTTTTGTTAAGCAGTTAGCTTTTAATAAAAGAAATCAACGATTCCAATCCGATTGATCTGAGTCTTTCGAGCAACATAATTGAAACTATCAACGCCACAGAATACCCATCCTTCAAACCTATTGCAGATAGGTGAAGAGAGAATAGTTTTGATAGCCCAGACCATCACACTCTGATTTCACGCAACCACCTCGCGCTTTCGCGGTCTTGCTTTCTTCATCGGGTCATTCAGCGCTTCGAGGAGCTGGCGTTCCACCGCCCTTTTTTTGCTGGTGTTGATTATTTTCTGGCCAATCAGGTCTTTCACATAAAACACGTCTACCGCGCGCTCCCCGAAGGTGGCGATGTGGGCCGAGCCGATGGTGAGGCCCAGATGGAGGAAAGTGCGGGTGAGGGCATGCAGGAGCCCCGGTCGGTTGAGACCGTTCACCTCGATGACCGTGAACCTGTCTGAAGCCTCATTGTCAATATAGACGTTGGGGGCAATGGTGAAGGCGTTGATGAGGCTTTTGCGTTTGGTGCGCTTCTCAATCGCATCGGGCGGCAGAATTTCTCCCGCCAGAACCTTGCGAATGGTGTCTTCAAGGCGCTCCAGACGCCTTGCTTCGTGCAACGCGGTTTTCTTGTCGTCCTGCACCCACAATGTGTCCAGTGCCATGCCGTCGCGGGTGGTAAAAATTTTTGCATCCACAATGGAGACACCCGCCGCCGCACATGCCCCTGCGAAACGCGAAAACAGACCGGGATGGTCCTGAGTATAGAGTGTGATCTCCGTTACATCGCGCGCGGCGTCGGGGCGGGCGGTAACAACCAGTGCCTCATAGCGACCCTCCCACGTCATCCGGGCATGACGGTGATGGCTCTCGCCATCAAAGGCCAGCCAGTAGCTTTTGGACTGACGTTTCAGGTAATTTTCACGGCGGGTTTTGGGCCACCCTTCCAGTTCAACGGAGAGGGCCTGTTTGGCGTTGTCGATCCGCACTTCCCGATTGATCTGAGTCTCCCCCGACAGGACCGCACTGGTTTCAAGATAGAGCTCACTCAGCAATTGAGCCTTCCAGCCATTCCATGTTCCCGGACCCACCGCCGTGATGTCAGCGGCTGTGAGGATGAGAAGAAGCTTCAGACGCTCCGGGCTTTGAACAGTGTCTGCAAAGTCCCGAATGGTCTTGGGGTCTGACAGGTCGCGCTTTTGGGCAATGTCGCTCATCACCAGATGGTTTTCGACAAGCCAGGCGACGGTTTCGGTATCGCCTGCGCTCAACCCCAGTTGCGGGCATAGTTTGAGGGCAATGGCGGCCCCGGCCCGGGAATGGTCTTCCGGCCTGCCCTTGGCAATGTCATGCAGAAACATGGCAACATAGAGGACATCGCGCTTGCCGGTTTTCGACATCAGCTCATGAGCAAGCGGGTAGGCGTCGGTCCACTCGCCGCGTTCGATCTCAGCCAGAATGCCGATGGCACGGATGAGATGCTCATCAGCGGTATAGTGGTGATACATGTTGAACTGCATCAGCGCGACGATGCGGCCAAAGTCCGGCACGAAGCGGCCCAGCACACCAGCCTCGTTCATTTTACGCAATATCGTCTCGGGGTCTTTGCGCGACGTAAGAATTTCAAGAAACAGACGGTTGGCCTCTTTGTCCTTGCGCAGTTTTGCATTGATCAACTTGAGCGACCGGGTGACGAGGTGCAGGGCGCTTGGGTGAATGAGCAGCGCGTGCTGGTCAGCCACGTGAAACAGCCGCAGGAGATTGACCGGGTCTTTTTCAAAAAAATCCGGATTTTTGACCGACAGCCGTCCCCCCTCAACCTGAAAACCCTGGATTTCCTTTTTGCGCCTGAGCACGCTCATAAACCTGCCGATGCCCGGTTTTTTCTTGCGCTCATGTTCTTCCAGGAGGGAACAGAAAATGCGCGTGAGATCGCCCACATCCTTGGCGATCAGAAAATAGTGTTTCATGAACCGTTCTACACCCATGAGGCCCCGATGTTCATGGTAGCCAAGCAGGGTCGACATCTCGGTCTGCACATCAAAGGAAATGCGCTCTTCGGCTCTGCCGGTAAGAAAGTGAAGTTCACACCGCACCGCCCAGAGAAAATCTTCCGCTTTACGGAACTGATTGTACTCGCCACGGGTGAAGACCCCCGCCTTGACAAGATCACTGGGCTTTTTCACCCGGTAAACGTATTTTGCAATCCAGAAAAGCGTGTGCAGGTCGCGCAGACCGCCCTTGCCCTCCTTCACGTTCGGTTCGACCAGATAGCGTGACTTGCCGGAGCGCTCATGGCGCTCATCGCGTTCGGCGAGTTTGGCCTCGACAAACTCATTCCCCGTGCCTTTAACCACATCCTTGTCGAAGGCCACCTCTAGATCGTCAAAAAGGGCTTGATCGCCGCAAATATGACGCGCCTCCAGAAGGGAGGTGCGAATTGTCATGTCTTCGTGGGAGAGCCGGATACAATCGGCGATGGAGCGGGTGGCGTGCCCCACCTTAAGGCCCAGGTCCCACAGCGCGTAGAGGATAAATTCCGCGAGACTTTCGCCCCAGGGGGTCTGCTTGTAGGGCAGCAGAAACAAGAGATCGACATCCGATCCCGGCGCCAGCGCACCGCGACCATAGCCGCCGGTTGCGACCACCGCCAGGCGCTCAGCGTCTGTGGGATTGGTCGCGCGGAACCGGGTGCGGGTGGCAAAGGCGAAAATCTCCTGGATAATCGTATCCTGGAGGTAAGAGAGGCTCTGCGCACAGTCTCGCCCGCGGTGGGCCCCTTGTTCCAGACGCTCCTGGGCCAGGGCACGGCCATTTGCCTGGGCTTTTTTGAGCACCTCCATCATCTCTCGGCGAACCGCAACGTCGTCTGACCCATGCTTTTCCACAACCGCGTCCAGCGCGTCCCGCAACGCGACAGGGTTGATGATTTCCAGCAAGTTCGGCAGGCTTCGGCCCATTGGGGGCTCCTTTTTTGGCGGTGCGGGGTCTGGGCTAGTATGGGGTCTGGGATCAGCTCTGCGGCGCATCATCTACAGGCGGGCGGGTAAGGGCAAGGTGAAGTCACCGGGGCGAAGGACAAGGCTGTGATATTTTCTGCGGTTTGCCTGAGGTCGCGTGAACGGCTCTTTAGGTCAGGCAGGTTGACCTTATTTTACTCAATTTTTTCAATATGTTATGATAAACTTCCGACCTTCGCCGAGAGCAAATATTAACGTAAAAACCTTTCTCTCATGTAACCCCCCTAAGTAACTGACTCTTATAGCGAATCCTGTTTCGTATAAATTTTTGATTCTAGCGAATAGACCTGCCCCAGGCCTTTGATTCAACTCGATAAATCCTCCATTTTTTCTTTCAATGCATAAAGTGCCTCAAGCGCCTGTTTGGGAGAAAGCTCATCGGGGTTCATCGCCGCCAGTTCTTCCTCCACAGGACTGGGCCCGGCAGAGGCCGGGTCACGCCCAGAGGCACTTGAAAACCCAGGGGTACTCGAAAATAGGGGCAAGTCATCCACCAGCGTTGTCGCGCCCCTCGCCTCCGCCCCGCTTTCCAGGACCGCCAGCACATGGTGGGCGCGCTCTATAACACTCGCAGGCAGACCCGCCAGTTTTGCCACCTGAATGCCGTAAGACCGGTCTGCGGCACCAGGCGCCACCTCATGCAGAAACACAACCTCGCCTTTCCATTCCTTCACCTTCATGGTGGCATTGGCCAGATGGCTCAGTTTTTCCGTCAAAGCCGTGAGTTCATGATAATGGGTCGCAAAAAGAGAGCGGCAGCGATTGACTTCGTGCAGATGCTCCACCGCCGCCCAGGCGATGGAGAGCCCATCAAAAGTCGCCGTGCCGCGCCCTATCTCATCCAGGATCACCAATGCATGGGGACCGGCCTGATTGAGGATGGCAGCGGTTTCGATCATCTCCACCATGAAGGTGGAACGCCCGCGCGCCAGATCGTCTGCCGCCCCTACCCGCGAAAACAGCCGGTCGACAACGCCAATGGCCGCCTCATCCGCAGGCACAAAGCTGCCCATTTGCGCCAGAATGGCGATCAGGGCGTTCTGGCGCAGATAGGTGGACTTGCCGGCCATGTTGGGGCCGGTCAGCAACCAGAGGCAATATGCCCCCTCCCGGTCGCCCGACAGGTCGCAGTCATTGGCCACAAATGGCCCACCACTGGCTTTTTCCAGAGCCGCTTCCACCACCGGGTGGCGGCCGCGTGTTATGTCAAAGGCAAGAGACCCATCGACATAAGGCCGGGTCCAGTGTTTTTCTTCCGCCAGTTCTGCCAGCGCTGTCTCTACATCCAGAGCGCTAAGCGCATCTGCGGCGCGCGCAATGGCAGCGGTTTCCTCCAAAACGGCGGCAACCAGGCGCTCAAAAACCGCCAGCTCCATTTCCAACGCCTGGGCGCCTGCCCGCGACAGTTTCTCAGCCAGTGCAGATAGCTCAACAGTGGTAAAGCGAACGGCGTTCGCCATGGTCTGGCGATGGATATAGGTCTCGTTCAAGGGCGCGGACATCAACGCATCGGCGTGACGGGGTGCAACTTCAATAAAATAACCCAGCACATTATTGTGCTTCACTTTCAGCGCCGTGATGCTTGTCTCTTTGCCATATTTGGCTTGCAGGCCCACAATGACCCGACGGCTTTCATCGCGAAACGTCCGCGTCTCATCCAGCGGTGGATGGTACCCACGGGCAACAAAACCTCCGTCGCGGGCCATGAGCGGCAGATCAGGGCCCAGCGCACGGGCAAGCTCGTCCTTCAGCCCCCCCGCACATGCCTCCAGGGCCAGCACTGCCCTAGCAATTTCGCCCGGTAACGGTTGGTCCTGCGCGCCCTTCAGCGCCAACCGGGCCGCGATCTCGTGAGACTGGGCCAGACCATCGCGAATGGCAGCAATATCGCGCGGACTGCCCCGGCCAACGGACAGTCTGGAAAGGGAGCGTGCCATGTCGGGAGCACTTGCCAGATCACCGCGCAGGGCCGCGCGCAGGTCGCGCGCCTCCAGCAGATAGGCGACAGCGTCCTGACGGTGCGTAATGGCGGAGACATCCATCAGCGGCGCTGATAGGCGACTGCCCAGTTCGCGGGCCCCAGCGCCTGTGACCGTGCGGTCAATGGTGGCCAGCAGGGAGCCCGCCTTGTCTCCTCCCAGGGTCCGGGTCAGTTCCAGGTTGGCGCGGGTGGCGGCGTCCATTGCCATAGCCGTGCCCTGATGCACGTGGGTGGGCGGCTTGAGGGCCGGCATCTGCCCCACCTGCGTCAGGTCCAGATAGTCAACCAGCGCGCCGGCAGCCCCCAATTCAGCCCTGGAGAAGGATCCAAAGCCGTCCAGCGCTCCTACTCTAAGGGTTTCCTTCAGACGCCGCTCGGCGCGGGTGCTTTCAAAACGCTCGCCGGGCAAGGGCGTCACCGCCTTTTGCATCGACAGAATGAGGGCGATTTCCTCGTCTGCCAAAAGCGCCTGGGGCACGATCACCTCACCGGGATCAAGGCGGGCAAGCTCGGCCCCCAGAGTCTCAGGCGCCACTTCCGTGACGCAAAAATCACCGGTCGACACGTCCGCATAGGCAAGCCCCAGTGCTCCTCCTGCCGCCGTGCGGGCAAGGGCTGCCAGATAATTATGGGCACGCGCATCCAGCAGCGTGTCTTCGGTCAGCGTGCCAGGCGTTACAAGGCGCACAACGTCACGGCGCACGACGGATTTGGGCCCGCGTTTTTTGGCGTCTGCGGGTTTTTCGGTCTGCTCACACACCGCAACGCGAAAACCCTTGCGGATCAGGCGCTCCAGATAGGCGTCGGCTGCGTGCACCGGCACGCCGCACATGGGAATGTCCTCGCCCAGATGCTTGCCGCGTTTGGTGAGCGTGATGTCGAGGGCGCGGGACGCCTGCACCGCATCGTCAAAAAACAATTCGTAGAAATCACCCATCCGGTAAAACAGCAGACCCTCAGGATGGCCTGCCTTCAACGCCAGATATTGCGCCATCATCGGGGTCACGCTTTGGGGCGTAACACTTTTGGGCGCCCCCGGGTCTGGCTTTTTGGCTGCCTGTTTCTCAGGCCGGTTTTGGGGCTCGGGCGCGTTGTTCTCAGGCATGGGCGGAACTTAGCAGATCATGGGCAGGTGTCTCGCCAGTAATGATAGCGATAGAGCTCGCGGCTGAAGCCGAGCCTAAGGTTCGCTTTGAGCGGGGGCAAGATCAAGAATGCATGAACGGAGATTGCAAGCCAAGTATCCATCAACCTAAAAATTACGTTTGACGGCGCATGAAATCTGCAAAAAGTGGAACTGAAAAGTCAAGGAAGCCATGCTCAGTACTGTAAATCATCCCTTTCGATATAGTCTTCGCACGAACAGGACCAAGTGAGGACTGCTTCTTGTCCAAAATCCTTGCAATATCATTCATGGCATAGGGGCCATCTCCCAATCCCGCCATTACCGTAACAAACTCGGTTTCCTTTGGGGTAAGCCTGTCGAGGCGCACACGAAAGAAACCCTCATCGAGTGTTGCGAGGGTTTCAGCATAGGCGTTGTCCACATCTTGTTTAGTGATCTCTGGCCCTTCGGCATTGTTCCACGCCGTAGAGGACCACTCCTGCAGAAAAAATGGATACCCCTGTGTCCGAATAACAATTTCTGAGAGCCCATCAGGTGAAATCGAAGCTTTTTCCTCAACAATAGGTTTTTCCACCGCTTGTTTTGCTGATGGTTGATCGAGCGCGCCTACATCCGAATAAAGGAATAGCCGCTCCGAGTAGGATTTTGCCTCTCCAGCTAGGCGCGCAATCTGTGGAAGACCTGCGCCAACCATAATGATAGGCAAACCTTCTTGTGATATTCTGTGAATTGCTACGATAAGAGCAGACAGGTCAGGTTCCGACAGGTATTGCACCTCATCGATCAGCAGAACCCAACCTTTGCTCCCAGCTTGCGCTGCTTTCCCAATTGCTGTGAACAGATCTGGCAGATCGAATTGAAGATCGCCACTATCCGCGAGTCCCGGTTCGGGTTCGATGCCAATTTCAGCACCAGCTACGTCGATTTTAAAAATCGACGCGAAACCACGGAGCCCTTTGAGCCCCCGCATTGCTAGCTGCTTTGCGGCATCTATTGTTGATAATGCGCGCAATACTTTCCTCATCTCTGGATAGAGGAGGCGCGCGAGTTTTTGGTGTTCTGGCGCCTCGATTTTTGAGATAAAGTAGCCTTGGTCTTCCGCAATTCGGCCGATCTCATTGAGCAAAACGGTCTTACCAGTTCCTCGCAATCCGAGAAGTATCATTGATCGCGCATTTCGACCGAGCAACGCGCGGCCACATGCGATTCTGGCGGTGTTCAAAATATCATCACGCCCGGCCAGCTCAGGAGGTCTATTTCCTGCGCCGGGGGCAAAAGGATTGCGATAGGGGTCCATCTTAATTTTCCAAAGAGCAGGTAATTCTACCCATCTATAAGTCATCATAAGAAAAAAAAATATACTTCGTTATACTTTGTTAGATATCATCATAACGTCTGCTGCGGACTAAAGTCCTTTTGCATGGGCATGGGCATCAGAATCACGAAAACCTTCCGGGATTCCACACTGTTGAGAACGGTTGATCTCACCGTTTTTGCCAAAAGGTACAATAACAGCCTTCGAGGCGTTGCAGAAATTCAGTAAATTAGGCTCAAAGCGGAACTTCAAACTGAGACACGACCGAACCCGCCAGATCCGGGGCATTCTTTGCCCCGATACCCCCTCCTATCCATCCTTTCTGCCGCTGCTTTGGGGCTTTTCTTTTTACGCAACATGAGGTACATCTACGCGCTAATTAAGACCCTTTATTGCGCGAAAGGCCTCAAATGGGAAAGAAAAGACACTTGAGTGACGAGGAAGCCCTGCGGTTTCATGCCGAGGGCAAGCCCGGCAAGCTTGAGATTATTCCCACAAAACCCATGGCCACCCAGCGCGATCTGTCACTGGCCTATTCGCCGGGCGTGGCTGTGCCGGTGCGCGCCATCGCCGAGAACCCGGACTGCGCCTACGACTACACGGCCAAGGGCAATATGGTCGCCGTCATTTCCAATGGCACCGCCATTCTGGGGCTCGGTAATCTGGGGGCGCTGGCCTCCAAGCCGGTGATGGAAGGCAAGGCTGTTCTCTTCAAACGTTTTGCTGATGTGGATGCCATTGATCTGGAAATAGACGCGACAGATGTCGATGATTTTATAGGGGCCGTGCGGTATCTCGGCCCCACTTTCGGCGGCATCAATCTGGAAGATATCAAGGCACCCGACTGCTTCATCATCGAAGAGCAACTGCGCGAGATGATGGATATTCCGGTCTTTCACGATGACCAGCATGGCACCGCCATCATTACGGCCGCCGCCCTGTTGAACGCGCTGCACCTCACCGGCCGCGACATTAAAGACATTAAGGTTGTGGTGAACGGGGCCGGCTCTGCCGGTATTGCCTGCCTGGAACTCATCAAGGCCATGGGCCTGCCCCATGACAGCGCCCTGCTCTGCGACACCAAAGGGGTGATCTATCAAGGCCGCGCAGAAGGCATGAACCAGTGGAAAAGTGCCCATGCTGCCCACACAGATGCCCGCTCCCTCAAAGACGCGATGAACGGGGCGGACGTGTTTCTCGGTCTGTCCGCCAAAGGGGCGCTGACCACCAGCATGGTGAAGAGCATGGCAGATCAACCGATCATTTTTGCCATGGCCAACCCGGACCCGGAAATCACGCCTGAAGAAGTTGCCTCCGTTCGCGATGACGCAATTGTGGCGACAGGCCGGTCGGACTATCCCAACCAGGTCAACAATGTGCTGGGTTTTCCCTACATATTTCGCGGGGCACTGGATGTGCGCGCCACCACCATTAATGATGAGATGAAAATTGCCTGTGTGGAGGCGCTGGCAGCGCTGGCGCGCGAAGATGTGCCCGATGAAGTGGCCGCCGCCTATCAGGGCGAACGGCCCCGCTTTGGCCCCTCCTATATTATCCCCGTGCCCTTCGACCCACGCCTGATCCGCGACATCCCGCCTGCTGTTGCCAAGGCTGCGATGGACAGTGGCGTGGCACGCCGCCCTATCGTTGATATGGACGCCTATCGCCACGAACTTTCCGCACGCCTCGACCCGACAGCCGGGTCGCTTCAGGTTATTTTTGATCAGGTGAAACGCAACCCCAAACATGTTGTCTTTGCAGAAGGCGAAGAAGAGCGCGTCATTCGGGCCGCCATCAGCTTTCGCGATAGCAGTCTGGGCACTCCGACGCTGATCGGCCGGGAAGATGTTATCCGAGACACTCTCAAGTCGATTGGCCTTGATCCGTCAACGGATCTTCAAATTATTAACTCCCGTACTTCCGACCGGCTGCCGGTCTATAGTGAGTTCCTCTATAAGAAGCTGCAACGCAAAGGCTACCTGGCGCGCGACTGCACGCGCATGATGAGCAATGACCGCAACGTGTTTGGTGCTGCCATGGTGGAGCTGGGCGACGCGGATGCCATGATAACGGGCGTTACACGCAACTATGCGGTTGCGCTGTCTGAAGTGCGCCGCGTCATTGACCCGCTGCCGGGAAAACGGGTTATGGGGCTGTCGATGATTGTCTCTCGCGGACGCACCGTGCTGATCGCTGACACCAATGTGCACGACATGCCGGAGGCGCATGAACTTGCCGACATTGCCGAGCAGTCAGCGGAGGCTGCACGCCGTCTTGGCTATGAGCCGCGGATTGCGATGCTGGCCTACTCAACCTTCGGCCATCCCACGGGCGAGCGTTCAACCAAGGCCAGGGCCGCCGTGGAAATTCTCGATCAGCGCGGTGTTGATTTTGAGTATGACGGCGAAATGGCTGCGGACGTGGCGCTGAACCGGGAGGCGATGGCCATGTACCCGTTCTGCCGGTTGAGTGAACCGGCCAACGTGCTTATTATGCCCGCCATCCACTCTGCATCTATCTCAACAAAAATGTTGCAGGAGCTTGGGGGTGCCGATCTGGTCGGCCCGTTCCTGGTCGGCCTGTCGCGGCCTGTGCAGATCGTCAATATGGGGGCCACGGTGTCGGACCTTGTAAACATGGCCGCCATCGCCGCCTATGATCTTGACCAGACATCAAAGATCGTGCGCTAACGTGTCTCATTAAAGAGCTTGTGTTGGGCGCGGCATTGCGCTGTCATGGGTCCGGTCCCAACCGCCACAAAGGATGCCTTGTCCATGCGCCGTCTCTTCACCCTGCCTGTTGTTGCTCTGTCGCTCTCCTTGATGACGGGAACCGCTCTACACGCTGGCGAGACGCCGGCACCCGACGGTGCGACCGCCTACATTATTTCACCCCTGGACGGAGAAACAGTTTCAGGCCCGGTCACCGTGCGCTTTGGCCTTTCGGGCATGGGGGTGGCCCCCGCCGGAGTTGCAAAGGACAAGACCGGGCACCATCATCTGCTCATCAATACACCCATGCTTGAGGGCGAAGACCTGGATTTCTCCATTCCGGCTGACGATGCCCACATTCACTTTGGCGGCGGGCAGACCGAAACCCAACTGGAGCTGGCCCCCGGAACGCACACGCTGCAACTGTTGCTCGGAGATGAAAACCACGTACCGCACAACCCGCCGGTTGCCTCAGAGATTGTGACCATTACGGTGGAGTGATGGTTCCGCTTTATTTTGAAAACTTCGATGAATAGCGTTCATTGATTTCCGCGACGGGGAACAGGATCAGCACATCTGTTGTGCCAAACTGTTTATCCACCACCGCGCCATCACCAATGAAACAACCGGCGCGAATGTACCCCTTAATCATGGGGGGCATGGCGCGCAGGGCTTTGCGAAACTCCACTTCTTCCCTTGGCAGGCGCTGCATTTCCACATGACGCTCAGCATGTGCGCGGACATACCAGTTTTCCGGCGTCATATGTTCGTAGTGCAGATAAGAGAGCGGCATATCAAGGGCAGTGGGGTCGGTCGTCTCAAAGGATGCACAGCCCAGCATCACATCCATTTTATGGTGCGCAACGTAGTGCATGATGCCGTGCCAGAGCAGTTCTACCGTGCGTTTGTTGCGATAGGGCTCCAACACGCAGGAGCGACCAAGTTCCAGAAAACGCACGTCCGGGCCGGCCCGTTGCAACATGGGCTCAATGTCAAACTCGCTGGCGGTATAAAAGCCGCCGTGTTGCTCCGCCACTTCCTGCCGCAACAAGCGATAGCACCCCACCACCGCGTCCCGCGGGGTCGGGCCGTCATGCCCGTCGGGCACAAGGCTGTGGTCGATCACCAGCAGATGGTCACAAAAGTCGTCGAACCGGTCCGCGTCGCGCTTTGAGGCGAGGGTGGCCGCATCCGCTTTCGCGGACATTTCTTCATAGAATACGTGATACCGCAGGGCCTGAACGGCGTCGATTTCTTCCATTGTCTGGGCCAGGCGGACTTCCAGATTTCCGCGCTGCCCAAAACTTATCGGGCCTTGTACAAATGAAGGGTGGTTCTGCCTGTCCGGGCTCGCCACGTTGCTCTTGTTCATTTTCGTATCATCGTCTGTCATACTACTTACAGTCTATATGTGGCGCCTACCTGCGGCACTTTCTGGAAGGTCTCCGCCGATTTTGCCATTTCTCTGGACCACCATTATGACCCAAGTGTGTCGCAATCAATCAATTGATTTTATTCGCTTTGTGTGGCGCCCCGGAGCGGGTTTGCTCCGTTGAGTAGGTTTTGTCTGCCGAGCCATCCCAGTAACAGCAACCCTGGCACGGCCGCCAGGATGGTGAGCAGGAAAAAAGGGACCCACCCTGTCGCTGCCGCCACAAAGCCCGCACTTGCAGACAGGACCGTCCGCCCCACCGCTGCCAGCGCTGACAAGAGCGCAAACTGGGTCGCGGTGAACTCTCGCGCGACGCAAAGGCTGGAGAGAAAAGCCACAAAAATCACCGTACCAACGCCGCCGGTAAAGGCTTCAATGCCCACCGTTACGCCAAGGGCGGTGGCATCAGGGCCCATCCAGGCCTGCCAGAGGAAAGCCAGATTGGACAACATCTGCAAAATACCCGCTGTCCACAGAGCAGCCTTCATGCTCACCAACCGGCCCAGCACCCCTCCGGCAAAGCCACCCGCGAGGGCCGCTGGCAAGCCAACGCCGTTCGCCACATAGGCATAGACGGTTTTATCAAACCCTATATCAAGGGCGAAGGGGGCGACCATCGCACCGGCAAAGGCGTCGCCAAACTTGAACAGGACAACAAAGACCAACAGGCTCAGCCACCCCCGCTTTTGCACAAAATCAGCAAAGGGGCTCACCACCGCCTGACCGAAGCGGGCTGCAAGGGGCAGGTCATTTTGCGCCGCCTCAATGGACGCACTGACGTCGGGCTCTGTGGCCAGCAATGAAGCAACTAGCCCCACCACCATCAGCAGCGCCATCAATGCATAGCCCCAAGACCACACTGTATCCACCGGCACCCCCGCCGCACTGAAAAAGGTAAGGGCGGCAACTGTCCCGGCACCCGCCACCAGCAGCGCCACACGGTAAGCGGCCACGTAGTTCGCCATGCCGGCTGCATACTGATTTTCGGTGAGGGTCTCGACGCGGAAGGCATCAATGGCAATGTCCTGGGTGGCAGAGAGAAAAGCGACACTGAGGGCCGCCAGAGCCATCAGACCCGGCGAACGCAGGGGGTCCACAAGCCCCATCAGCACAATCGCTGCCATCAGGCTAAGCTGGGTGGCCACCAGCCACCCCCGTCGCCTACCCAGAGCCCGGGAAAGAAAAGGCACACGCACCGCGTCGACCAGGGGTGCCCAGAGAAACTTCAAAACGTAAGGCAGGCCAACAAGCGAAAAAAGCCCGATGGTGCCAAGATCAACGCCCTCATCTGCCATCCAGAGCGAGAGGGTGGAGCCGGTCAATGCCAGCGGCAGGCCCGCAGAAAAGCCAAGCGCCATAACGATAAGCACCGGGCGGGTGGCATAGACCTCCCAGACATCACGGACCCGCGCACGCGCGCCGCCGACCTCACTTCGTTTTGATCGTTCGTGCATTGGTAGGTGCCCTTTCCCCCTTCCCCCCGTTCGTCCTTGTTTGCTAGCATGGTGTAACGCGAGCCCCAAACGATGAGGTGAGATCATGTCGACATCTTTTCTTCGTATTGCAAAAGTGGAAGACGCTGAACCTCTCACCGCACTGGCGCTGCGCTCCAAATCCTATTGGGGATATGACGACGCTTTTATGAAAGCCGCGACTGCCGAGCTCACGGTTACGCCGGAACGCATCGAGACAGAAGAAATTACCGTCGCGGTATCGGGAGGCACTATCGCGGGTATGGTGGCGCTCAGACGAAGCAGTGAGGACCGGGTGCTGGAGCTGGAGGACATGTTCGTCGACCCCTCCCATATCGGCACCGGCCTGGGGAGCCTGCTTATGGCCCATACGGAAATGCGTGCCAGAAAAAGGGGGGCGCGGCGCGTTGAGGTGAATGCAGACCCGCATGCGCAAGGCTTTTATGAACGATGTGGCTACCGGCTGATCGGCACCTGCGTATCTACGTCCATTCCCGGGCGCACGTTGCCGCGCCTGGCTCTTAACCTGTAAACCCAAACAACGCTCAGGCGGCGTTTTCCGAGCGTTTGCCCCGCCAGGTTTCCAGCATATCCGCCAGATCAGCGGGATCAACGGGCTTGGACAGATAGTCATCCATGCCCGCCGCAAGGCAGGCCTTGCGATCATCTTCCATAACATTGGCCGTGAGGGCAATGATGGGCAGCGTGCCCTTTGGCTGACCAAGTGCGCGAATGCGCCGGGTGGCTTCATAGCCGTCCATAAGCGGCATGTGCAAATCCATGAACACCAGATCATAGGTTCCAGCCGGAGCGTCTTCCAGCGCGGCCAGCGCTTCAACCCCACTTATAACCATGTGCGGCACATGGCCGGCGCGTTCCACCATCATGCGGGTCAAGGTTGCATTGAGTTCATTGTCTTCGGCCACCAAAACCTGCAAAGCATCTTCTTTTACGTTCGGCGCGGCAGGGACGACAATCGCTTCATCCACAGCCGGGGACAGGCTGTGATCAGGCACACCCGTCTGTGGCCATGAGGTCAATGGCGCGGTCAGGCGCTCCGCAAAAGAGGCCGCGCGCACCGGGCGCACAAGATAGCCGCGATGTCCAAGTTCCTCTTGTTCCGGCAGCACTTCACCCGGCGCGGTAAGGAGAAAAACATCTGCCCCGTTCATGTCCCACTGCTCTGCGCCAAGCCCTTTTTGCGTGATAAGGAGATCGCACCCTTCGGGAGGTACCATGTCGCCCCCTGCGGAAGGGGCCGTGGAAATACTTACCTGAGCACCCATATCGTTCAACATGGCGGCAACCGCGCGGCCTGTCATCGCATTGGTTACTGCCACCGTGGCGTGACGCCCCTGCAAGGTCTTTGGCAGACGGGGCGCGCTTTGTTCAAGTGCGGGCAGTTCAACGCAGAGAGAAAAACACGAACCGCGCCCTTTCTCGCTGGTCACTGCAACATCACCCCCCATGGCGCGCGCAAGACGTCTGGTTATGGTCAGACCAAGGCCAGTGCCTTCAAAGCGGCGCGCATGACCCTGTTCAGCCTGGGCAAATTCACCAAAAATTGTCTCGCACTCCGCAGGGCTGAGCCCGATGCCCGTGTCTTCCACCCGCATAACAATGGCGGCAGGGTCTCCTGGCGCACGCGGGCGCGCCAGTTCCACAGAGATGAAAACACCGCCCTCCTGGGTGAACTTCACAGCATTGCCGATCAGGTTGATGAGTATCTGACGCAAACGTGCTTCGTCCCCGATCAGCTCAGCAGGCACATCGGCACTGACATGGCCGGCAATGTCGATGCTCTTTCCAAAGGCGGAGGGTGCCATCAGTTCGCATGCCTGTTCGATGAGCGTCGTGATGTTAAAGGGGGCCGTTGTCAGATCAAACTTACCAGATTCGATTTTGGAAAAATCAAGAATGTCATTGATGATGGTGAGCAGAGCCTCTCCGGACCGTTGCACGGCGCTGGCATGGGAACGCTGCGCGGGGGTAAGATCGGTGTCGAGCAGAAACCCGATCATGCCAAGCACGCCGTTCATGGGGGTGCGGATTTCGTGGCTCATGGTTGCCAGAAACTGCCCCTTGGACTGGTTGGCGGCTTCTGCCTGCCGGAGCGCCTCGCCCAGCCGTTCTTCCGTTGCCTTCCGGTCGGTAATATCGCGTCCCACGGTCTGGACTTCATTCAGGCGCCCGGCATCATCGCGAATGGCAAATTCTTCCCACACAAACCAGCGGGGGCCTCTGACCGTCATCACGCGCTGATCGTGGCGCACCCGGTAGGGAGCAAGGGCCAGCCCTGCAAAACTACCCAGCATGCGGGGCGCTTCGCCATCGGGTAGAGGTGGTGCAAATTGCTTTCCCAGGGCCTGCGCGCGGGTCAGATCAAACGTGTCGCAGAACACCTGGTTCACAAATGTCAGGCAGCCGTCCCGGTCTTTGCGCAAGATGATGTCGCCTTGATTGGCAACAAGGTCGCGGAACCGTTCTTCGCTTTCCTTCAGTTCCCAGGTGACATCATTCAGCCGCTCAACTTCATCCCGCAGGCGCTCTACTTCATTGCTCTGCACACGCTGGCGATAGAACAGAAAGGCGGCAACCAAAGCCAGTCCGCCCGCGAGCGTGAGCAAAAAGGGCGTTGAAGGGAGACTTGCAAGCAACATGGAACAAATGATTTCTTTGACAGGGCGAACACAAGCGGCCCCGGGCACAAGCCAGGTCCACGGGAAGTCTGATGGGGCAAGTCTGAGGGGCCAGCCTTGAGAAAGCGTTACTTTTGACGCTCTTGGTGCGCCGCCAGGGGTTCAGGCCGCCGCACCCAGCGCACGGCCTGTTTGGGCGCGGTAGGAAAGCGCCTCCGCCACGTGCACTTTGCCCGTCGTCTCCACATTGTCGAGATCAGCCAGGGTTCTGGCGACACGGAGCACCCGGTGATAGCCCCGGGCGGTGAGCCCCGTGCGGTCTGCCGCCTCCATCAACAAGTTGCGAGCGGGCTCTTCAAGCGCTGACGTGGTTTGCAGCAATTCCCCGTCGGCGTGGGCATTGATCTGAACAATTCCGCCTGGACTATCTGTCCCCGCCTGCGCCGTCTCATATCGCTCGGCCTGACGCGCCCTAGCAGCGGCGACCCGAACTGCTATCTCAGCGCTTCCCTCCGCCGCCGGCGGGAGCCCCAGATCCCGCGCGCTTACCGGCGGCACCTCGATATGAATGTCGATCCGGTCGATCAACGGCCCTGACAGTTTTGCCTGATAGTCGAGGACGCACCTGGGCATCCGGGCACACGAGCGCACCATGTCGCCCGCATGACCGCAGCGACACGGGTTCATGGCTGCGATGAGCTGAAAGCGGGCGGGAAAGGTAATGTGGGCATTGGCGCGCGCGATCACCGCCTCTCCGGTTTCAATGGGTTGACGCAGGCTGTCCAGAACCTGCCGGGGAAATTCCGGCAACTCATCCAGAAAAAGCACCCCTGCATGGGCGAGCGAGACTTCTCCCGGCCTGACCCGCTGGCCCCCTCCGATCAGCGCTGCCATGGAGGCCGAGTGATGGGGCGCGCGGTAAGGGCGGCGCTGGCTCAGGCCGCCAGGCAAGCCCGGAGCCAGTTCCCCGGCAATGCTGGCAATCCGCGATGTATCAAGCATTTCACGAGGGCTGAGCGGTGGCAAAATACCCGGCAGGCGGGCTGCGAGCATGGATTTACCAGCCCCCGGGGGGCCAACCATCAACATGTTATGACCCCCTGCGGCGGCTACCTCCAGCGCACGTTTTGCGCTCTCCTGACCCTTGATGTCTTTCATATCCGGCAGACCGGGCAGGGGGTCTTTGTTCAGAGCCGCCAACGGTTTGGGCTCGGTGAGGACCTGCGTGCCTTTGAGATGATTGATAAGCTGAATGAGGGTGCCGGGCGCCAGCACCCCGGCCGTACTGTCATCAAAGCCGGCCCAGGCGGCCTCCGCGCCACAGACCTGCGGACAGATCAGCCCCCGACCCCGCGCGTTGGCGGCCATCGCGGCAGGCAGCGTGCCCGCCACGCCGGTAAGCGCGCCGTCCAGCGATAGTTCGCCCAGCGCCACAAACCGGTCGAGGTCGGCAGCGGAGACAACATCCATGGCCACCAGCAGGCCCAGAACGATGGGCAGATCAAAGTGACTGCCTTCCTTGGGCAGGTCTGCGGGAGCCAGATTAACAGTGATGCGCTTGGGCGGCAGGCCCAGGCCAATGGCGGTGAGGGCCGCGCGCACCCGTTCCCGGCTTTCCCCCACGGCCTTGTCTGGAAGCCCCACAATTGTGAAGGCAGGAAGTCCGGCGGAAATCTGCACCTGCACATCGACCGGTTTTGCCTCCAGCCCCAGAAAAGCAACGGTTTCAATATGCGCGACCATTTGCACCCTCTGTCTACAATTCCCTGTGGGGCCCTTGTGACCCCTTGTGGCCGCCAGAGACTGAATGCTCTCAACGTTTCAGTCAAGAACAAAAAAGGAACAAACTGAGGTTCTGTTCGAGGGGCTTCTTCAAACGGCCTGCGCGGCGGCGCTCTGGAGCACCTCAACAGCGCGGCTGACACGGTTGCGCCCTGTTTCCTTGGACCGGTAAAGGGCCAGGTCAGCGCGGTTCAAAATATCTTCCGCCGACTTGTCACCAGCGTTCCATTCAGCAACGCCCAGGCTCACGGTGACGTGCAACGCGCAGCCTTCCGCTATCGGGAATTCCTCTTTGTCGACGTCCCGGCGCAGGTGGTCTGCCAGAACGGCCGCATTGTCCATGCCTGTCTCTGGAAGAAAGACCGCGAACTCCTCGCCGCCCAGACGGCCCAGCAAGTCGGACTTCCTGACCCCATTGCCCATTCTTGCCACCGTATCGCGGATCACGACATCACCGGCTGCATGACCATATGTGTCGTTCACCCGTTTGAAATGATCGATGTCGAGCATGATAACCGACAATGTTCCGCCGTGACGGTGCGCGCGCATCACCTCAGCATCAAGCCGTTCCATGAAGGCGCGGCGGTTGGCTATCCCGGTCAGAGCGTCGGTTAGGGCAAGTCGTGTCAGCTTGCGCTGGAGTTGAACGGTACGGCTGGCTGCACGGACCCGGGCGATCAGTTCCATGGCTTCGTAGGGCTTGCGAAGGAAGTCATCTGCGCCGCTGTCCAATGCTTCCGCGACGGTTCTCTTTCCCTCACCCGCCGTGACGGCAATGCAGTACACCCCGCAAGTCTCCTCGTCGGCCTTCAGGTGCCAGAACAGCTCCAGTGCCGAGATGTCCTTATGCTCAATATTGGAAATAAAAATGCCGTACTCGCCGGTTCGTGCTTCGCGCAAAGCCTCTTCAGCGCTTTGCACCAACTGAGCGACATGCCCTGCTTTTTTGAGCATTGTTTCCAGAATATGGCGCTGAACGGTGCTGGATTCATAAACCAACACCTTTATTTCGTCACATGGAACCAGCATTGCGGTCATTCCCTTACACCTGAAGTCCACCTGTGACGAAGACGCCCCCTGTCGGCGATCATCGGCGAAATTCTCTAATGTCGGGTAAAGGTTGAATTTTATTCGGGCTACAATCGGCCCTCAATCGCATCCCAGATGAGACTTGCGATGTCGGCCCCTCCAAAACGGGCGATCTCCTGAATGCCGGTCGGGCTTGTGACGTTGATTTCGGTGAGATAGTCACCGATCACGTCGATGCCCACAAAAATCAGCCCGCGCTCCTTCAGGGCAGGGCCGATCTGTTCACAAATTTCGTGCTCACGGGAGGTGAGTTCCGATTTTTCCGGGCGACCGCCGACATGCATGTTGGACCGGCTTTCGCCATCGGCTGGCACCCGGTTGAGGGCTCCCACAGCCTTGCCGTCCACCAGAATGATGCGTTTGTCGCCAGCGCGCACGTCGGGCAGGTATTGCTGGGCAATGATGGGCTCACGGTAAAGGTGGGAGAACAACTCCAGCAGGGAGCTCAGGTTTTCGTCCCCCTCGCGCAGACGAAACACACCAGCCCCCCCATTGCCATAGAGCGGCTTCAGGATAATGTCCTTATACTCGGCGCGAAACGCTTTGATCTCGCGCTCATCGGACGTAATGAGAGTTGGGGGCATGACCCCTTCAAATTCCGTAACGAAAAGTTTTTCCGGGGCGTTGCGCACATGCGCCGGGTCATTGACCACCAGGGTCTGGCCGTGGACTTTTTCCAGCAGATGCGTGGCGGTGATATAGCTCATGTCAAAGGGCGGGTCCTGGCGCATCAAGACCACATCCGTGCTGGCCAGATCGATCATGGTCTCCTCGCCCTCGTCTACGTGATTGCCCTGCTCACGGCGTAAAGTAATGGGCTTGGCCCGGGCGTAGACCCGTCCGTCACGCATGGAGAGGTGTCGCGGCTCGTAGTAGGAAAGCGCGTGGCCGCGTGCCTGCGCCTCCAGACCCAAGGCAAAGGTCGAGTCGCCCTCAATATCGATCGCGCCAACCGGGTCCATCTGGATCACAACATCAAGGCTCATGGGACTTCTTTTCTGTCTTTGCGATTTCATTGCCTTTGGCAGGGGTCGGGCACAATCAACCGGCAAGGTAGGGAACAATCAGCAAGATGGGGGGCAAAACCTCAGATGACAAGGCCGGTTTGCCATACGTAGCAATCTGCTCAGATTGACTGGTCGGCCTGCGTTTCCCGTAGAGGCGTTTCCACAACCGGGGCTTTAATCCGCACATGAGGAATAATGTTGCGCACCCCGGAGACGTTGCGCGCGTGATTAATAACACGCTCAAGCTCGCTGGCAGACT
>CAZNLO010000021.1:21410-31996 GCA_964573935.1 uncultured Parvibaculum sp.
CACGCCCAGCAGATAGACCGTGCCGCGCAGGGTCTCGATGGAATAGTTGATACCCTTAACATTGCTGTCCCCAATGATCCGGGCACGCAACTGGGTGGTGATAAACAGGTCTTTGGACGCCCGGGCCAGACTGGCGTCGCCCGCAACCCGAAGCTCATTAATGACCTCTACAACCCCTTGCGTTTCCCAGGCAACACGGTTGGCAAAAACACGCATTTCCGGAGCCTCAACGATCCCGGTCAGCAGAACGCGGCCTTCACGTACCTCCGTCGACACACTTGCAAAAAGTGTTTCATCTTCTTCCAGCAGGCGCTGCTTGATCTCAAAATCGATTTTGAAATCATCGAAAGACGTTTCCACCCCGCGCTCCTCGGCCAGCGCAATTCCAGCGGTGGCCCCGGCGCCGGTTAAAAAACCTGCCACTGTGCAACCACCAAGCGAGACACCCGCAAACAGACAAATAAAACAGACCGAAAGGACCCGGTAGCCTGATCGGGCTAAAGTCCGGGCTGTTTGCGTACGGTCTTTTCCATGTGCCATGGGGCCTCCTGATCGAAACGAATCGTCGGTACGTTTATTGGTACCACAGGCGACAGAAACGTTTAGGGCCGCCAGGCATCCTTGATATGGCGGGGAAAATGCCCGGGTGCTATCAAGATCACATCAAAGCGCAAGGCCATGCCGCCCGGCTGCCGGCCCAGAAGTATCTCGGCACCGCGCGCCAGACGCTTCCGCTGGCGGGGTTGCAACGCCTCTGCCGCCTCGCCCAATGTGCGCCGCGCCTTCACCTCGACAATGACCAGCGTATCTCCCTTACACGCGACAATATCTATTTCTCCCGCGCGGGTTTTCACCCGTTCCCCAACAATGCGGTAAAACTTGAGCCGCAGAAGCCAGCACGCCAGCCGCTCCGCCAACAAGCCACGCCGGTGTGCCGCTTTTCCCCTCGCGTGTCTGAGGTCAGACCCGGGAGGACGAGGCGGAAGGCGGGCGCCCACCCCTCACTTCTCCGCTTTTGTGAGATCAAGCGCTCTGGCATAGATGTCGCGGCGTTTCATGCCGGTGGCATCGGTGACAGCGGCCACGGCGTCTTTCAGGGAATAGGAGCCCAGCGCCCGGCGCAACATATCATCCAGCGTCTCCCCGTCGATCACAGGCCCCTCCTGGGGAGGACCGACAAGGATCACGACTTCGCCCTTGGGGGGACCGGCCTGCGCGTAATGAGCAGCCAGCGCCGCGCTGGTTCCCCGGCGCACTTCCTCAAATTTTTTGGTGATCTCACGGGCGACGGCAATCTGGCGCTCCCCCAGCACCGCCTCCATGTCCTCAAGGGTTGCTGCCAGTCGGCGCGGGCTTTCCAGAATAACAAGCGTTGCCTGCAAATCGCGCAAATCGGCTAACGCAGCACGACGGGCGGCCTGCTTGGGGGCCAAAAACCCCGCGAAAAAAAACCGGTCCGTAGGCAACCCGCCCAGGGTCAGCGCTGCCATGACAGAGCTTGCGCCGGGCAGGGTTGTGACTGCCAACTCTTCTTCCAGAACAGCGCGCACCAACTTGTAGCCGGGGTCGGAAATCAGCGGTGTTCCGGCATCCGAGACCAGAGCGACGACTTCTCCCTGCCTGATCCGGGCGATCACTTTAGGACGCTGCGCCTCTGCATTATGTTCGTGATAAGGGCGCGTGCGGGTGCGAATGTCGTGGATGGCAAAAAGTTTAGACGTTACCCGCGTGTCCTCACACAAAACCAGGTCCGCCGCCTTGAGTACATCAAGGGCGCGCAGTGTGATGTCGCGGGCATTGCCGATAGGGGTGGCCACAATATAGAGGCCGGGCTGTAGGTGAACTTCCATGTTGCCAAAATGCCGCGCGGACGGCCTGTTTGTCTATAGGGGGGACGGACAATCGACCCGGCATGGTGCCCCGCCACAAATTGGCCTCCCTTTGAGGTGATTTGTGTGTAAATTATCCGCCAGGGGCACGCTGCCTCTTGTGATCTTTGCGTCGCATATCTTGAGGCACAAAACCAGGTGCCACTTTATGCTTGAGGAGAGTTGGATTGTTCATTTTTCGGTCTGAAAATTTTGCGCGGCTTGGCCTTCTCGTCGCTGCGGCGGTTTTTGTGACGGCGTGTGCGTCCAGCCCCGGGCCTTCTCCCCGACACACCGCGCAGCACCCCTCCATTGCGACCAGCCCGCCGCCAGCCGCCCAACCGGCGCTCAATATAGACCTGTTTTTGCGACCGCCTCACATGGAAGAGCGCGAACCCGTCCGAATTGCTCTCCTGCTGCCTCTGGGGGCACAACAGTCTTCTGTCCGCGCCGCCGCCAACGCCCTGTTCAATGCAGCCCAGATGGCGCTGTTTGAATTTGGCAATCCCAATGTGCTGCTGATTCCCAAGGACACGCGCGGCACCGCAACAGGGGCGGCGGGTGCTGCCCGCGAGGCCGTACAGGAAGGTGCTGAACTCATTCTCGGGCCGCTTTTCTCAGGCTCCACAGCCGCTGTCCGCTCCATTGCCGCCGCCCGGAACATTCCCGTGATTGCCTTTTCAACCGATACACAGGTTGCCGGCAATGGGGTTTACCTGCTGTCCTTCCTGCCAGACCAGGAAGTCGAACGGGTGGTCGATTATGCCACGCTTCAGGGCCTCAACAGTTTTGCCGGGATGGTGCCGCAAAATGAATATGGCCGCCGCATGGCTGCCGCATTCACCCGCGCCGTTTCAACCCGTGCGGGGTCCCTGCATGGCATAGAAACGTATCCTCCCCGCGCGGAGGAGATGTTCGACCCGGCCCGGCGCCTGGCCCTTTTCGATCAGCGCAAGCGCGCCCTGAAAGCGGAGAAAGCCCGGTTGAAAGAAGCAGGTGACCCCGCCTCCCTTGCGGCCCTTAAGCGGCTGGACGGGTTTGATACATTTGGCGGGGTGCCCTATCAGGCGGTTTTTGTGCCCGTGGGCGGCACCGAGCTGCGCTCCGTGGCACCCCTTCTGCCTTATTTTGATGTTGACCCGCGCAAGGTTCGTTTTCTGGGAACCGGCCAATGGGACGATGCCTCTATCGGGCGCGAGCCAAGTCTGGTGGGCGGCTGGTATGCCGCACCGCCGCGCGAAGCCCATGATGCGTTCCAACGACGCTATGCCCGGACCTTCGGGGGCCAGCCGCCGCGCATTGCCAGCCTTGGCTATGACGCCACAAGCCTGGCTTCCGCCCTGTCAGCCCGCCCCCCCGGGCAGCGCTTTGGTGATGAGGTTTTGCAGACCGCCGATGGGTTTGCCGGCGTTGACGGCATTTTCCGCTTTCTGCCAAACGGGCGCAACGAACGCGGGCTGGCGGTTCTGGAAGTACGGCGAAACGGTGCCGTTGTCATAGATCCCGCACCCACCAGCTTCGTGCCGGTTCCGGCTTTCTAGCCAGTGGCCTCCTTCCGCCTCCACAATTTTCATGAAAACTCCGCCGGTCGGCGGGTGCGCATTGCACTGCATCTCAAAAATATCGCGTTTGACTATGTGTCTGTCGACATGTCGCCTGCAACAGAAGAACAGTTGAGCGATGCCTACCGAGACATCAATCCGATGCGGCTGATCCCTGCACTGGAGCATGAAGGCAAGGTTCTCACAGAATCCTTTGCCATCATCGACTATCTGGAGGAGCTTTACCCCTCCCCGTCCCTCTACCCGCAAGACCCGATGGAACGCGCGCAGGCACGTGCCTTTGCTATGACGATTGCTGCGGGTATGCATCCGCTTCACAACACGCGGGTGATTAAATATCTGGGGCAGGAACTACAGCTCGATCAGAAGGCGGTTGCCAAATGGTACATCACCTGGGCCAATAAAGGGTTGTTTGCACTGGAGACGCTGGTGGTGCGCGCAGGCGCTGACGAGCCCTACTGCTTTGGCGCAGAGCCAACGGTTGCAGACCTCTTTCTCGTGCCGCAATACGCAAACTACCAGAGGCTGGGCGTCGACCTCACTGCCTATCCCCGGCTGAAACAGATTGTGGAAACCTGCGCAACGCACCCGGCTTTCATAAAGGCCGCGCCGGAAAACCAGCCGGATTTTCCAGGCACCCCCTAGCCAAGCAGTTCCGCCAGAAGGCGGTTCAAAACAAGGCGACCTGACGGGGTTGTCGTCAACTGGTCCGCTGTAACGGTTATCAGGTTTTTCTCTGCAAAAAAGGATATCCGCTCCGGGTCTATTTTCCGTGTACTGACTTCTTCAAAGCGCTTAAGGGAGACCCCCTCGTTCAGGCGCAAGCCCATCATTAACATTTCTTCAGCGGCGCTCGCGGGCGCAATCGTTTCGCGCGCGATCAGCCCGTGGCCTTGCGCTTCAACCTGCACCAGCCATTTGGCGGGCACGGGCTCGGTGGCGGTGGCGCGCTTTTCACCGCCCGCGCTCAAGCGTCCGTGAGCGCCCGGCCCCACCCCCACATAGTCGCCGTAACGCCAATAGGTAAGATTGTGACGACACTCCGCCCCTGCTTTCGCATGGTTTGAAATCTCATAGGCGGCAAGACCCGCTTGCGCGCACAGAGCCTGGGTGACTTCATAGAGACGTGCAGCCTCCTCCTCGCCGGGAACAGAAAATGAGCCCCGCGCATGCAACTCAAAAAAGGGCGTGCCTTCCTCGATCGTCAACTGGTAAAGCGAAAGATGATCGACGGCAAAATCAAATGCCCGGGTCAGTTCCGCCTGCCAGGCTGCAACGCTCTGGCCCGGGCGGGCGTAGATAAGGTCAAAAGACAGGCGCGAAAAATATGTGCGCGCCAGTTCAATGGCTTTCAGAGCTTCATCGCTGGTGTGCAACCGCCCTAAGAATTTCAGGTCCCTGTCGTTCATCGCCTGCACGCCCAGGGACACCCGGTTAATGCCAAGGGCGGCATAGGCTTTGAAATTACCCGCTTCCACGCTTGTCGGATTTGCCTCCAGCGAGATCTCCACGCCCTGGGTCAGCCCCCACAGGCGGTCAATCGCCTCCAGCACCGTCGCAACGGTTTGCGCTTCCATCAAAGACGGCGTGCCCCCGCCAAAAAAAACACTGGTGAGAGGCTGCGGATCGCACGCCCGGCACATGTATTCCAGTTCGCGCACCAGCGCAGCGGCGTAGCGCGCCTGATCGACACCACGCACAACATGCGAATTGAAATCACAATAGGGGCATTTGGCCTGACAGAACGGCCAGTGCACATACACGCCGAAACCCGGGAGGGGGCCGCCCGGCGGGGGCCCTGTTTCAGGAGATGAGGAGGGCATCGGTCAATTGCGCAAAAGCGTCGGCGCGGTGCGAGATCGCATGTTTGGCATCCGGGTCCATCTCACCAAAGGTGATGTCATGCCCCGTCGCCACAAAGACCGGATCATAGCCAAACCCGTTTGCGCCGCGAGGCGGCCAGACCAGCGTGCCCTCAACCTTCCCTTCAAAATAGTCGATGCCATCCTCCTCAGGCCACGCAAGGGCCAGCCCGCAGACAAAGGCCGCGGAGCGGTCGGCACTGCCCGACCTCTTCATCGCCTGTTCGACCTGCTCCATCGCATGGCCAAAATCCTTTGTATCGCCAGCCCAGCGGGCTGAATAAATCCCGGGCTCTCCGCCAAGGGCCGCAACACACAGACCACTGTCGTCAGCCAGTGCCGCAAGCCCGGAGGCAGAGGCGGCAGCGCGTGCTTTCAGTTCCGCATTGGCGCGAAACGTCAGGCCGGTCTCTTCGGGCTCCGGCAATCCAAGATCGCCCGCCGACACGGTCTCAATGCCCAGCGGGGCCATCAGGGCTGAAATCTCGCGCACCTTGCCCGGATTGTGGCTTGCCACCACAAGCTTTGTGTTTTTGAGCGAGGCCCGCGTCACTTGATTGCCTGTTTTTGCAGCTCAACAAGTTCAGTGCATGAGGCTTTGGCCAGCGCCAGCAGCTCAAGGAAATGCGTCTCGGAAAATGGCGCCCCCTCAGCGGTGGCCTGAATTTCAACAATGCCGCCGGAGCCCGTCAACACAAAGTTGGCGTCCGTGTCGGCCTGACTGTCTTCCGCATAATCCAGGTCGCTCACCGGCGTGCCTTGATAGATGCCGCATGAAATGGCGGCGATGTGGTCGGTCAGAGGGGAAATGTCGATCATATTGCGCGTACGCATCCATTCAAAGCACTGATGGAGCGCCACCCAGGCACCGGTTATGGAGGCTGTACGCGTACCGCCATCTGCTTGCAGGACATCACAGTCAACGGTGATCTGGCGTTCGCCCAGTGCCTTCATGTTCACGACCGCACGCAAAGAGCGGCCGATCAGGCGCTGGATTTCCTGGGTCCGGCCAGACTGCTTGCCCGCCGTGGCTTCACGGCGCATGCGCTCGTTGGTGGAGCGCGGCAACATGCCATATTCTGCCGTCACCCAGCCCTTACCGCCGCCACGCAGCCAGGGTGGCACACGCTCTTCCAGAGAGGCCGTGCACAGAACATGGGTATCCCCAAACCTGACGAGACATGAGCCTTCAGCGCTTTTGGAAAAGCCAGGCTCAAACGTGACTGCGCGCATTTGGTTAAGGGCGCGACCGGACGGGCGGGTGATGCTCAAAGGAGACCTCATTTCGGGCAAGAGAACTGATGCGCCGGTCTTAGCGCGTGAAGCGGGGCAGGCGCAACTGCCTTGAGAGGGGTTCGCCCTGGCTTCTCCCCGGGGCTAGAACCCCCGTTTGGGGTTTTGCATCCAGAAGGCTATATAGTGGCCCTTTAATCCCTACGTAACAGGTTTTACGATGGTGGCAGTTAAAGACTTGAACGAGCGCTCGCGCGAGATTTTGCGCCGTGTGGTCGAAACCTATCTAGAGACCGGAGAACCGGTCGGCTCGCGTTTTCTGTCGCAAAACATACCCCTGACGCTTTCTGCCGCCACGGTCCGTAATGTCATGTCCGATCTGGAGGCGCTGGGGCTACTTGCCGCCCCCCATACCAGCGCCGGCCGGTTGCCCACCGATGCGGGGCTTCGCCTGTTTGTGGACGGGCTGCTTGAAGTGGGGGACCTCACAACCGACGAGCGCCGCACAATCGAAGCGCAGGTCAGCCGGTCCAGCAACGCCAACAGTGTCGAGGAAGTGCTCAAAGACGCCTCCCAACTGCTATCTGGCCTTTCACGATGTGCCGGTCTGGTGCTGGCCCCCAAAGCCGACCAACCGCTAAAGCATATCGAATTTGTTGCGATGGACAGTGGCCGGGCGCTGGTGGTGCTGGTGTTGGAAGACGAAACCGTTGAAAACCGCATGATCGACGTACCCCGTGGGCTTACCCCCTCAGCTCTGGTTGAGGCTACCAATTTTCTGAATGCCCGGTTGCGCGGCCTCACCATGGCGGCGGCGCGCGAGATTATTCAGGAAGAAATCAACAGCCGAAGGGCCGAACTGTCCACACTCACCCAGCGTGTTGTTGAAGCGGGGCTTGCCGTCTGGTCGGGGGGTGGCCTGGAAAATGACGGAAAATCTCATGATGAGCTGCTCCAGCGCTCCCTCATTATCAGCGGTCAGTCGCGCCTGCTGGATGATGTGAGCGCGATGGAGGACCTGGAACAGATCCGCCTGCTGTTTCAGGAACTGGACAATAAAACCGATCTGGTTCAGCTTCTGGGCCTCGCGCAGGAGGCCGATGGCGTGCGTCTGTTTATCGGCTCGGAGAACCAGCATTTCGCTCTCTCGGGCTCATCGGTCATTGTCAGCCCCTTCATGGATGAAAGCCGCCGGGTGGTGGGGGTGCTGGGGGTTATCGGCCCAACCCGGCTTAACTACGCGCGGATCATCCCGATGGTCGATTACACAGCGCAGGTTGTGGGCCGCCTGCTGCGCTGAGAGTTGACTTCAACCGCACAAGCGGTCATGTGTCGCTCGAATAATTGTGCGGCAGGCACATTTGTACACGTACCCCCTGCCCGTGTCCCGCTGCGCCGCATTACGGGCATCCAAGGAATTGAGTTTATGAGCGACCAGAACACGCCTGAGAACGGTGACCCCACACCCGGCACGCCCAGCCCCAAAGATCTGGAGGCGCAGGCAAATGAGCTGCTGGCCAAGGCCGCCGCCGTCAACGAAGAAGGTACCAGGGGCGCCGACGCGGAGCCGGAACCCGCAGATACACGCTCTGAGGAAGAAAAAATTGCGGACGCCATGGCGGCGCTGGCTGTTGAAAATGCGGAGCTTAAAGACCGGGTGCTGCGCGCAGCCGCCGAGGTGGAAAACATCCGCCGGCGCTCCGAGCGCGAAAAGGTTGACGCCAGCAAATACGCCGCCGCCAACTTTGCCCGCGCCGTCCTGCCTGTCGCCGACAATATGCGCCGGGCCATCGACGCCGTTCCCGACGACCGTAAAGACGGCTCGGACGAGGTGGTCAAATCCATTCTGGAAGGCATTGAGATTACCGAGCGCGCGCTCCTGTCCGCCTTTGAGCAGAATGGCATTACTCCCCTCAATCCCACGCCGGGCGATAAATTTGATCCAAACCTGCACGAGGCCCTGTTTGAGGTGCCCGGGACAGGGCAACCTGCCGGATCAATTGTTCAGGTGGTCGATATTGGCTACATGATCGCCGACCGGCTGCTACGTGCCGCCAAGGTAGGTATTGCCAAAGCCGGCGACAGTCCGGCTGCCGGGGGACCAGCTCCCGGCGGTTCTGTCGATACCACCGCCTGACACCTCTCCTCCCATCTGATCGTTCCTGAACAGGTTCTGTGCAACAGTCTCACTCTCTGAGACTGGCGGACGGGCCGCGTCCAGACTAACCTTAAGAAGGTTTGGCTCAGGAGGAAGAAGCTATATGACCCAGCTCATTGCCGCAGCAACGCTGTTTTTTGCCATTCATATTCTGGTCTCTGGCACGCGCCTGCGCGATGTGCTGGTGGGAACTCTTGGCGAGAAAATCTACATGGGCCTTTTTTCCCTCGCATCGATCGGAGCCATCACCTGGCTTGTGATGAGTTTCAATGCCAGTGCCGTATCTGCTGAAAACACCCTCTACTGGCACGCCCCCGGTGTTGTTCTGCAAGGTGGCGGCATCATCATTCTGGTGGCGGTCTTTTTTGTGGTGGCAGGGCTCACCTCGCCCGGCCCCACCGGAGTGGGGGGTGAGGCTGCTGTGAGCGAGGCGGACGATCCGGCGGCTCTCGCCAAAGGCATTTACGCCCTCACCCGCCACCCGTTCCTGTGGGGGACCGCCATCTGGTCGGCCTTCCATATGGTCGTCAATGGAGACCTGGCCAGCCAGATATTCTTCGGTACCTTCCTTCTGGTTTCCCTGTTCGGCACTTTTTCCATTGATGCCAAGCGAAAACGTGCGCTTGGAGATAAATGGGAGGCCTATGCAGAGGCCTCATCCAACATTCCATTTGTGGCTCTCATACGTAGGCGCGCCCGGTTTTCGATCCGTGAGCTGGGCTGGTGGCGCGTTGCAGCGGCATTGATTGTCTGGGGGACGCTCTTTGCCACCCATGAATGGATGTTTGCCGTGAGCCCTGCTCCGGGCCTGTGAGGCTCATGCCCTCTCAACACCAGATCAGACGGGGCCGGAGGCTGGCCGGGTCACGCGCCGCAATGTCAGGTTAAGGCGTCCGCCCTTTTCAAGCAGGGTTGAGGAGCCGGGAATAATCCGGTCTACCCCGTGAAAACGCAGCCTTGAAGGCCCGCTGAGCACCATCACATCTCCTGAGGCCAGTTTGAAGCTCTGGGTCTGATCCCGGCGGGTCAGCCCTCCCAAACGAAACAGAGCCGTCTCTCCCAACGAGATGGAGAGGACCGGCGCCTCCAAATCCTCCTCGTCGCGGTCCTGATGCAGACCCATCCGCGCCCCATCGCCATAATGGTTCACCAGACAGGCCTGGGGAGGGGCGCCATAACCGGTCAGCTCATTCCATATCCGTAACAAACTCTGGGGGATGGCGGGCCAGGGTTTGCCCGTATGAGGATGGCTGGGTTCATACCGATAGCCCCCGCGGTCCGAAATCCAGCCCAATTCCCCCAAATTTGTCGTGATGACGGACAGCGGCCTGCCTGTACGCGGCATTACAGCCCGGAAAAAGGGGGCCTCTGCAACGGCAGTGCGCAAGTCGTTTACCAGGGCCGTCTGGGCGGCACGCGCAAGGTATGCCGGCCAGATGCGGGTTCCCGGCACAGGCGAAAAGGCTGAAACCTGTTTGCCCGGCGCAGATGGGGCATTTTTGCCACGGGCGACAGGGGTTAACTGTTGCACCTTATCCCTCATCTCGCTATTCAGACCCTTCGTGCAAAGGGATGTCCTTAATGGGCATCCGTGATATTGACATCTTATAGACATTCTAGGTGCGGCGTGGCCTTGCGGCAGTCCCTAGCCAAACATATATATCTCTCAATCGGTTTCGACCGTTTTACCAAACCATCCCTGTCACAGGGACATGCCCTGAGAAACACGAAGGGCAACCCAAATCTGGGGGTCAGGGTTTTGAGGATCTAGATGGCATGGTGCCGTTGCTCTCGCAAAGCCACAATCGGGCGCTGAATTTCAGGTCCGTCTGACCTGCCGCAGTCATGAAGAGGAAGACAATGGGTAAAGTTATCGGCATTGACCTTGGCACGACGAATTCGT
>CAZNLO010000022.1:0-30840 GCA_964573935.1 uncultured Parvibaculum sp.
CACTGACCGGCTTTGGCGAAGTTCTGCGGCACACCCTTGCCTTCAGCATAGATGACCGCCAGATTGTGCATGGCCTTTACATTGCCAGCCTGGGCTGCATTTTCATACCATGTGCGGGCCTGCTCCTGATCCTGCGCGACGCCCCGGCCTTTTTCAAACAATGTTGCGAGCCGGTACTGTGCGATGGCCAGGTTCTGTTTGGCCGACAGCTCAAACCAGTAGGCTGCCTGGTCATAGTCCTGCGGAACACCACTGCCTTGCGCATACCGAAGGCCCACCTCGAACTGGGCGGCGGAGTTCCCTGAAGCTGCTGCAGAGCGTAGGGCATTACGCGTCGTGCGCGTTGCCGGCGCGCGGGTAACCGGTGTGGTGGGGGCGGCTTCAATTGGTGGCAGATCAGTAACATCGGGAACAAGGGAGCGCGGGGAGGCGGACGCAGGCGTACTCGGGGCAGGCAGCGGCGCGGGGGCAGGGCGTTGTGGCGCGATGGCAGGGGAGGTGGGGACAGTTGAGGGGGAAGCAGATAGGGTGGATGCTGGAACCTCAACCGCATCAGCGGCTCCAGCATCCTCCGGAATGGCCTCCGGAATAACAGGCAGGGCAATGGCAGGCTCACCGGTTTGTGGGTCACTGAGCAGAAATGCGTCGTCCACAATGTCTATATCGCTCGATATATCTGGGGAAACGGACGGTGCTGCAAGCCAGTTAACGATCGCAAAAACCATCACCAGGGCGGCAACGGTGCCGCCGATCAGGATAGCCAGGCGTTTGCCTTTGCTTTCTTCTTGTTCCTCAAAAGCTGCATAACGTGCGGAAGGTTCTCCGAAGCCCAGACCGGGTGAGGCGTCACGGGTCGGCTGAGACATCTGCGCGGCACGTCGCGCCGCAGCAATAAAGTCTCGTGCCGCTTTCTTCTCATTCAACTCCGCCGGAGCGCCGGTTGGCGGTGCGGAGGGAGGAGGGGTGCCTGGCATGGGCGGTGAGGACACAGGTGGCGGAGGCGGTAGCTCACCCAGAGAAGGGGCTTCCATCGGAGGGGACGGGGAAACCGGTGGTGCGCCGGGTTCAGGGGTGGGCTCTGGAGCCCGTAACATGGCATCCAGCCCTTGTACCGGGCCATCCAGGGGTCCGGGTGGCGGGGGAGGCGCACTTGAAACAGGCGGTGGTGCCATGCCGGCAAGGCCGGCGCCCACTGCGATGGTTGGAGAAAGAGGCAGGCCTGAGCCGGTCTCAAGATGCTCAACCCGCTCGTTAACCTGTGCGACCATGGACTGAATGGTCTCGCGCGCTTCCGCATTGCGCGCCTCTGCTGTTGAAACGCTTTGCGCGAGAGAGGACAAAGCCTGCTCAACAGAGCTTGCCGTCTCAAGGGTGCGTGCCTCGCTGTCGGTGACGCGCGAGACCACTTCCTCAAGCCGTCCGTCTAGCTGAGCCATGACCTGGGGAACAATGTCCGCAGTGTTGATCTGGCTTTTTTCAAGGCGTGTGATGAAGCCCGAGAAACTGTCTTCCAGCGCCTTGATGGACTGAGCGCTTTGGGTCTCGGAGCGATCAATGCGGGTTGCAAGACCATCAAGGGTGCCTTGCAGGTCGGCGAGCGTTGAGCGCTGCTGATCTGAATCAAGTTTTGAGGATACCGCCAGCACCGCTTCTTCCACGGCCTGTCGGCGGCTTTGGTCTGCACCGGTAGCGACCGCATGGACGGATTGTTCCATCTCCGCCAAACGCTCGGAAAGATTTTGCAGCGTATTGCCAAAGATATCTGCTTTGGCCTGCTCCTGCTGTGCGCGGGCGCTTGCATCGGAAGTATCGACGCGTTCGCCAAGTTCGGATAGCAGTTGGCGAATTTCCGTAAATTTCTGTTCGCTCTGGTTATCGACCGTCTCCAGATGGTTGACCACGGCGTTCAAGGTCTTTTCAACACCCTGAAACGCAATCCGGTCATCAGGCCGGCGGCCAAAGGGAAGGCGCTCTCGCTCGCTTGCTTCCAGCCGTTCGTTCAGATGCGCCATTTTGCTTTCAAGACCGCCATCCGTTGGCTGCGTGCCGGAGGCCAGGAGCTGTTCCGATGTGTCGATCCGATTGGCTAAAGCCTCCAGCGAACCTTCAATCTGGCGCTCATTGGCATCAATGCGCTGTGCAAGATCGCGCACGGCGTCGGTCACCGGGGTCAGGTCAACGGAAGGCTGGCCAAAGGCCTGAGGGCCTTGGGCAACCGGCTGGTGTTGTGCTGTCTCAAATCCGGCAAAATTCTGTGAGGCGGGCGCTGCCGGGGCGGCATTGTCGGTGCCCTGATCCAAGATGACATGGTTAAGCCAGGCACCAAGCGTCATGCCTGCTCTGCGTGCGGCCTGTTTAGCCGTCTCTCGAGCTTCGGGTTCAATACCCTTAACGCTCCACGGAACCACCGGTCTCATCGAATCACTATGCCTGTTAACGATTTCTGACTGTATCGACCACGCGATTCTGTGTAAACCCGCCGCCGACCCGCAACATATGGATTCTAGCACCATTTCGGGGCGTTTGAAGCGTCCGATAACACGAGGTCGTGTGGACAACCCTTACTGATCCCTTATCAAGCAGGGTTTTGGTAAACAACCAGTTAAGAAGGCACTGGAACTAGTCGCTGAACAGTTGAACGACATAAACGGTGTTGCCCTTGCGCGCGACCCCTATACCAGTGCGGGAACTGGCGCTGCTTTCAAGCGTGGTGCGATGCCGTGGACTGTTGTTCCAGCCTTGCAGAATGTAGGCCGCCATTTCGGCGTCGGATTTTCCGGGAAGGGCCGTTCCAACCCAGATGTTTTCGGCAACCCGCCCCTGAAAACCACGTTCAACGGCCTGCACCCGCTCCCTCGGACCCAGCCCTTCCGGGTTGTGATGGCCCTGATAGCTGCGCAGAGCCATGTCCTTGGCATGGATCGCCGCCGCGCGTTGCAGCGTGGCGTTGGTGACAAGGTTTTCCGCCGTCCGGTAAGTATTGACGGCAGCCAGAAGCCGGTTGCCTAGCGGCGTGTTGATCTGGGCCTGTTGAGATGCCGCCTCGGGCAGTGCTACCCCACGCAAAGGGGCGGGAGGTAGCGGCTGGCCGCTATTGGTCGATGCGCAGGCGGCAACGGTAAGAACCAGGCCAACAACCCACATTCGGGCAACCGTTTTGCGCTGTTCCATTCGTCGTTCCCTTTTTTGGTAACTGGTGACTTACTAAATCATAAGGATGGCTTTGGATAAACCTCTGAGAGTCCTCCAGACAAATTGACGTTGACGTAAGCGTCAACTACAATGATGGAAGAAAAACAAAACGCAGAAAACTGCGCTTCGGACCCAGAAACAACAGGGAGTTTCGACCATGCAACAGATGAGCACCCCAGAATCCGCAGCAGCCGGCACCTACAAGAATGCGTCTGCTAAAGACGGTGAAAACTCGGCCACCTTCACAATTACGCAGCTCGCAGAAGAATTCAGCGTCACCACGCGCGCGATACGGTTCTATGAAGACAAGGACCTGCTGCATCCGGGCCGCCAGGGACAAACGAGGGTTTACCGGCCGCGTGACCGGGCACGCCTTGCGCTGATTGTCCGTGGCAAGGCGATCGGCTTTTCGCTGGGTGAGATCAAGGAACTGATCGACCTGTATGACAATTACGGCGACGAGCGGCAGTATTTGATCGCGCAGGAAAAATTCCGCGAGCAGATGGCTAACCTTGAGCAGCAGAAAAAGGACATCGACGTTCAGATTGAACTGCTTCAGGAAGGGTGTGATCGCATGAACCTGCTTGTAAAGCAGGGGGCGGCCGCCGCTTGAAGCGGGGGACGAGACCGCAGTCACAAGAAGCCGCGTGGTTCCTTCACGGGCACCGTGAGGAAATAAACCCCTGCTTCTGGACAGCATGTGCGAAAGATGAGAAACTCCCGTACTTTAAGGTAGGGGTACCTTATTTAGTGAAAGGTTCCACGCGATGATACACCATCTAAAAGTTACACTGGCGGCTCTAGCTCTCACTCTCCTGCCGTTTTCAGCCGTGCAAGGCGTAGCAGTGGCAGACGAGGGTCACGACGTTGAAGCAGGCGTGAGCGACGTTGAAGCAGGCGTGAGCGACGTTGAAGCAGGCGTGAGCGACGTTGAAGCAGGCATGAGCCATGACCACGCGGACATGAGCAACGATAAAGCAGACATGAGCCATGACCACGCGGACATGAGCAACGATCACAAAGCTGAGGGTCACGATCACGAAGTTGAGGCGGACGCTGAAGCTGAGACTCATGACCAGGCAGATGAGGGTCACGATCACGAAGCTGATGACGAAGAGGATGGTGAAGCAGACGATATGTAGTCTGCCTTAAGTTTTTTCCTGATATTGAAGCCTCCGCTGAATATGTTTTGGCGGAGGCTTTTTTCATTCTGCCAAATGATGGTCGCTCAAAACCCGATGCCGTTTTCGTGCGACATGGTTCTACGAGACATTGCGGTCCTTCTGGTGTGAGGAGGTTTCGTCTGCCGATGCAATCAACGCGCGTCTGAACGCCAGGGGGTCGGCAATAACAGGCAGGCCGAAGTGTCCGATTTCCTCACCCCGAATGTTCAGTTTTCCATATCCCAGTAGTCGTCCCGGAAACGATTGTGAAAGCGTGACGGCGTGTATGCGGTTGGCGGTAAACTCATCCGTCTTGATGGCAAAGACGCCGCGTTTGTAAACAAAGCGCCTGTTCGTGACGACAAGTTCCGTTGTCCATTGTCGTGCCAGCCGGATGCAGAAAAAGTAGATGCCGATAAGGAGCCACCCGGCCAAAATGAGCCACATCCAGCTCACAAGGCTGTAGGTCCAGTGAAAGTGCCCCTTGGCAATGACCCGCTCTCCTGAGGCAAGCGTTCTGTCCACATAAGCCATAGGGGTTTTCTCCTGCGCCCTCGATCGTCGGTGCCGAAAGCTATTTACTCATTGTCTGATGAACTGCATATAGGCAGAGTATGCACCGAATTTGAGGTGCCTGCGCCTTGTTTCAAAGGATTGATACTAGTGCGCAACAGGTATTTCAAGCCGGGTGTCGAGGAGGAACGAAATGAAGAAACACTCTGTTGAGCGGCTGCCGGTTTTTCTCCATTGGGAGGAAACATCGCCCTTCAAAGAAACCTATGCCGGTGCCATGAACACGATTGTCGTGGAAGGCCAGTATCTGAAACCGGAGACGCCCTCCGATACAATCCTGATTTTCATGCACCCCACCGGCACAATGAACCTGCTGCCCATGCCCAACGCACTGGCCGCCGCAGGGGTCCACTGCCTGTGCTGTGCCAGCCGCTATCCCCACAATGACAGCGGCCTGATTATGGAAAAGGTCCTGCTCGATCTGGGGCAGTACATCAGATATGCCAAGGAGAAGCTGGGGTTTAAGAAAGTTATTCTGGCGGGCTGGTCAGGCGGCGGGTCGCTCTCCCTATTCTACCAGAGCCAGGCGGAAAAGCCGACCATCACCACGACGCCCGCCGGTGACTTTGTGGATGTGAAGGGGGCAGAACTCATCCCCGCAGATGCGGTGCTCCAGCTTGCCGCTCATGTCAGCCGCGCGATTATTTTGACCGAGTGGTTGGATGCTTCAATCATCGACGAGTCTGACATCACCAAACGGGACAGGGGCCTCAATCTATACGACCCGGAGAACCCTGACCAACCTCCCTACACAGACGCTTATGTAGAGCGCTACAGGCAGGCACAGGTCGCCCGCTCTAGGCGGATTGATGATTTTGTGTGTGCAAAGCTGGATGCGTTCAAAAAGGCCGGAACACCGAACGAGGAATTCTGCTTTATCGTGCACGGCACAATGGCCGACCCGCGCTGGCTTGACCTCAAAGTTGATCCCAACGACCGCAAGGGCCCCAACTGGTGTTTCATGGGAGACCCCAAAACGGTGAACATGATGCCAGCGGGCCTGGCGAGGTTTTCATCGCTTCGGGCCTGGTTATCACAATGGTCCATCGCACATTCGCGTGCCAAGGGTCCTGAGTGTGCGGGCGATATTACGGTGCCGGTGCTGGTGATCGAAAACAGCGCTGACGATGGCTGCACCCCCTCTCATGGCACGCGCCTGATGGCGGGCATCGGCCACGACGATAAAGAATACTCTTTGATAAAGGGGGCAACGCACTACTATATCGGGCAACCCGAAAAGATGGCCGAGGCGGTGGTGTTGATTACCGACTGGCTGAAACGCAAATCCCTGTTGGAGGCATAAGGACGCTTGTGAATATGCATCTATCCGGTCCCGATCCCCTGCGTCACACACTCAACAGGCACGAGGGGGGGCAGTCCCACCTGGAATGGAAGACACAGGCAGGACTTCCAACACTTCATTTCGCCCACGCCAATGGCTTCAATGCCCTGACCTACCGAGGCTTGCTGGCCCCCCTTGCGGAACACTTTCATATCCACGCGTGGGATGCGCGGGGCCATGGTCAAACGAGCCTTAGCGCAGACCCCATGACACAGACGGGCTGGAATCGGTACGCAGACGATCTTGTTATCCTTCTGGAGGTGCTGGCTGAAGAAACCGGAGGCCCACTTCTCCTCGCAGGGCATTCTATGGGGGGCACGACCAGCATTTTTGCGGCCGCAAAGCGCCCGGACCTTGTCTGTGGGCTTGTCCTGATCGACCCGGTTATGATTAGGCGGGCACAAGGGCGCATGTTTGGCTGGATGCGTAAACTGGGCATTGGTCTCGGCCCCAACGATCTGGCCGCCAATGCCGAGCGCAGGCGTTCTGTTTTTCCTACCCGCAAAACCATTGTTGAGAAATACACCGGGCGCGGCGCTTTCAGAACCTGGCCTGTTGAAATGATCGAAGATTATGTGAACGGCGGCACTCATGACCTTGAGACCGGCGAAGTCGAATTGAGCTGTGCACCAGCGTGGGAGGCCGCCAATTTTCGGGGTCACGATCATGATACATTTGCAGCTCTGCGAAAGGTGGTCTGCCCCATAACACTTCTCTATGCGGGCATTGGCTCCACCTGTCGGGGGGATGCGCCTCAAATCATCGGCAGGCAGGACACCCACGCGACTGTTTTGCGGCTCGGCACAGCGACACATTTTTTACCGATGGAATATCCAGATATTGTGCGTCGCGAGATTGTCGGGCTGCAAGCGCGGATTTCAGCGCAGCAGAACAGTTGATTTTTCTCTCAAGGGGCAAGTCCCATTCTTGCCGCATTCAAGGCTCACTGTGAGCCTGGGTGCATGATAATGCGAGGGTATGAGACATGAAAATGGCCGGGGCAGCGCTGTTTCTCAGCGCCGGACTGATGATAAGCGGCGCGGCGTTAGCCGCAGATGCACGCTATTCCATGACGCAAACGGATGCAGGTTTCCTGCGCCTTGATACGCAGACCGGTCAGGTTTCCCACTGTCGCGAAAAGGCGGGGGGCTTCACCTGCGACCTCGCTGCTGATGAACGTACCGCCTATGAGAGCGAGATTGCCTCTTTGACCAAGCGGCTTGAGAGACTGGAAGCGCGCACACCGGCAGAGCGCGCAGGCGTGCCGACGGAAGAGGAACTGGATGAGGCCTTTGGCTTTTTTGAAAGCATGGCCAAGCGTTTCGCGCGCGCCGCACGGGTTTTTGGCGGTGAAATGCAAAAGATGGACGAAGAATTGAACGCCTATCCCGACAGTGACGAGGGGACGTGAATCCCATTTCTGTCGAAGGCACCCCCATCCTTATCAAAGGCAGCATGGGTAAAACACCATGGTGTTGAAGTTCGAGCAGCCGGACCCGGACCGGATGGCAAAGGAAAGGGAAGTGGAGGCGCTCTGTGAACCCGACTTGCGCGCCCTCTATGAGCACACGCGTGCAGCGGCACAAAAAGCGCGTAGGGCGCAGGACATGGAAGAACTGTACCGGCTGGTGCGCGGCACCAAAACCATTCAGCGCATTGCCGGCAAGCGTGGCATCCTGATCCGTGCTAAACGCCCAGCCCCGGCACCACAAACTTCCTGAGACCCTTCGCCATCTCCTCCGGGATCGGTATGGCTTTGCGAGCCACAAGGTCAAGCGCTATGGCCACCGCTTCGGCGGTTGCTACACAGGCACCCGTTTCAACATCAAACAGCCAGTGCACCCAGGTATAGGTTTTGCCGGTCACTTCCTTCAGGCCGCTGCGAAGGGTGAGGATGTCACCACGCCGGGGCGAGGCGCGATACACGAACCGGTACTCAAGTGCTGCCCCGCCGGTCTTGCTGTCCCGCGAGCGGTCATCACCACGCGTCTGCGCCAGCAGGTTTGGAATACTATCCGAGACAATGCCCATATAGCGCCGTGTGGCGAGGCGGCCTGCCCCGTCGCACCATTCAGGCAGAACCTCGCCCTGAAAGGTTGTGAGCAGGCCCATGCGTCCGGCCTGGTCGAGCGTGGGGGCAGCGCGGGGTGTGCCCAGAGCAAGACCGCGAGGTTGGCCGTGAACCGGCACCTCGACCCTCAGAGGGTCGACGCGAGCAAGAATGTCTTGTGGAACAGAGAGGGGTTCGCGCGTCTCCGCGTGCTGCAACGTGACCTGGGTTGTAAAAGTCGCGGCCACATCGCCTGAAACCGTGCCTATCATTTCAAAATAACAGGTGAGCCCGTCTTCATCCGCACGCACCACGCCGCCGCGAATGAAGACCGGAGCGCCCGGGCGTTGTTCCCGCAAAAAGCGAATATGGTGATCGGTGGCAACAAGCCGCGTACCGCTCTCACGGACCTTTGAGGGGCCATGTCCCAACACGGCGCCAAGGCTGGCGAGCGCACTTGTCGCCTTCTCTGCGTAGAACTGGACGTTCATATGGCCCATGTCGTCGGTTTCCCACGTCTGGACTGAATTGCGATAAAGCTCTGTGAAGGTCATGAATTTCCTCAATCCTAATAGGGGGGATCGTCTAGCTGATCCGGGTGCGAATTTCGTCTGGGAGGGCCACGGCTCTGCGCGTCTCGCGCGAGATCAGCAGCGCCGTTCCCTCAGCGGCTGCGGCAGGAGCGCCTGTTTCCGCGTTAAACATCCAGTGCCGGTAGCGCAGTGTCTTGGGGCCTTGGGCCTCAAGCCCGGTGCGTACAAACAATATCTGCCCGGCGGTAAGTTCTTGAAAAGTGGCAAGCCGCATTTCCACCGTCGCCGTCGCAAGTCCTTTTGCTTTCTGGGCATGGCGGTCAAGCCCCGCACGGGCCCACATGTGTCCCTGGCATTCTGAAAACCGCGCGAGACAGAAGCGCGCGTTCATATGGTCATTGCTGTCACATTCCCAACGGTTGACGGCAGAGCGATTGGTTTCATCCATACCCAGCATTTCAGCACGCGCCAGGGAGACATCCCGGTCAAGCGAGCCGTCAGGCTGTGAGCGGGGTTCAGCGTAAGCCGGGCGTTCGATGAGCAGCTTCGTTGCCTGTTCGTGCGCAAAATCGGGCCAGGGCATGAGGGCGCGTGTGTCCATATCAACATGCCCCACATCAACAACCATTGTCGCTGATAGAGTGTCGGTGAGCGCGTTGCGCACTTCCTGATAGAGACGCATGGTTTTCTCATCAAGAGTAAGAACGCCGGAGCGTATCGCCACAAGGTCGCTTGCAAAAAGTTCTTTGTGAAAACGAATGTGATGTTCGCGCGCAACGTAAGTCGTTCGTGTCTGTTTTTGATGCTCCTGGCCCAGGCCCATGTAAGCTCGCTGATGAAAAGCGGCGTCGGATGTTTTGCCCATGTAGAACTGAATGTTCATATGGCCCATCTCGTCACATTCCCATGGGTTCACATAGCCCCGGTAGGTGTCGATCATCTCACCCATCCGCTTGCATCCCCATCACGAAAGGGGCGAGGCCTGTATATGAAACGAGGGTCATCGCCAGTGTATCTGTTCCGCGATTGTAGAGCACGCAGTGGGTCATGAGAACTCGACGTAGTGGAAAATAAGCGTGACATTAGCCGGACACGCCTCAAATGTCATGGGGAACACAAAGCCCGGCCAACCCCAGCGTCAGCCAGCCGCCTGGGCGAGAAAACGCTCAATGTGCGCGGTGGCGCAAGCAGCCAGTTCACCGGGAAACGCGATAAAGCCGTGCGCCCCGCCGGGGTAGATCGCAAGTTCTGCTTTATTTCCCGCTGCCACCCATCTGGCATGCATGAAAAGACTGTCATCCAGAAGCGCATCGTCGGTCCCAACACTGAACAGGGCGGGGGGCATGTCGGTTAGATCGGCAAACAGAGGGGAAATATCCGGGTCAGCGGCATTGACGCCCTTGGGCAAGAAGCATTCCCCAAAACTTTTGAGATCGCGTGTGCGCAGCACCAGATTACGCGCATCGCCATAAGCCCGCACGCTGGGGGTCCAGCGCAGATCATAGGCTCCAAAAACAAGGTTCGCGCCTGCAAAGCCGGTAAAGCCGTGGCGCTCGCGCATACGCAAGATCGTAACAACGGCAAGGTGCGCCCCGGCACTTTCCCCACCGATGGTAAGCAGGTTGGTACCAAACTGGGCCTGTGCGTTTTCCACCAGCCACAAGGCGGCGCTCTCGCAATCGTCGGGCGCGGCCGGGTAAGGGTGCTCAGGGGCCAGCCTGTATTCAACGCTGACCACCACCTGGCCCGTTTGATCGGCAATTCTTTCCAGCAGCGGGTCCTGGCCATCGGCAGAGCCAAACACCCAGCCACCGCCATGCAGGTGAAGGTAAACCCCTTTGGGTGCCTGCGGTGCGATGATGCGGAGCTCAATATCACCGCCCTTGCCTGGAATGGTCCGCGTAATGGCCCGGTTGGATTTTTCCGTTGGTGGAAAAGGCCCTTCGCCCCGGTCCCGTCGCGCGCGGGCTTCCGCAATACCAATATCCCAATGGTCATCTGCCCCATCAAGCGTTTCAATGATGGCATTGTTGATGGCGGTGGTTTCCGCCAAAACCGCACTTTTTTTGAAAAGAGCGGAATCAAAGGGATTGCTGTTTGACATCGGGACCTCACCTTGAACAAAGTTGCTTTGTTCGGCAGAGTAGCGTGGCCGTTGGCCACAGGTCCAATCTCCATCATTTTCTGCACTGGTGAGTGCAGACGTGCAGGGAAAGATACTTGGATTGATCTTTGGATTGATCCTGGTCAAGCCCTTTGTGCGAAGAACGGACCATGATCCGCAGCGCCGTCAGGAAAGGAATGATTATGGAGCCTCTATGCCGCACCCGGGTCGCTTCAGCGAGCCTGATGAAAGAAGACGGGAGGTTGAGCGAAGGCACAGCGCGGCTGTGTGCCCTGAAAAATTGCGCCCTTTCATCTGATTGCGTGCACCGTGATGCCTGCCGCCAGATGCTTCAAACGGTCTGGGAAATCGACTGTTCAACGAAGTTGTCTCTTGTCCAACAGTGAAGTCAGGCACCGCGGCTGACCCGGTGCATCCCGGCGGGAAGATCACGCGGCGCGCTAGGTTCCGCGCTGCCTTGCATCGTCGCGGCAACCAGCTCGACAATTTCCGGGGCGGCATCGCTCACCCTGCCGGATTGAAAGGGCGGCTCGGGCGCATACTCAATGCCAAGTTGCAGCGCTTTGGCGTAGTCGTCACCGGCCACCTTCGCACTAAGATGAAGCCCCATGTCAATTCCCGCAGACACCCCTGCCGCCGTGATAATATCGCCATGATCGACCCAGCGTTCCGCAACCGGGATCGCACCGTAACGCTCCAGCACGTCTACGCGCGCCCAGTGGGTGGTGGCCTTTTTGCCCGTCAGCAGACCGGCAGCGGCAAAGATTAAGGAGCCGGTACAAATGGACGCATTCACTTCGGTGGTCCGGGAGATTTTTTTGATCCAGTCCATCTGGTGAGGATCGTTGCGCACCGCTTCATCACCCTCGCCACCGGGGACCACCAGAATGTCAGCGCCCTCCACATCTTCCAGAGCAAGGGGCGCATACATGTCGATGAGCCGGTTATCGTTTGCGACCAGCCCCGCCTGCTTGGCAACAAAAGTGACTTCCGCGCCGGGCAACCGGCTAAGAGTTTCAAAAGGACCCACCGTATCAAGCACGGTAAAACCGTCATAAAGAAAAAAGACAATGCGCATGGGGTCACTCCTTCGGTTGCTGACTGAAGGAGTTTAACGCGATGTGATCTGGCTGAAATGACATAATTAGGACAATTACAGCCAAACCGGTAAATCATTCAGCCCGCTGCGTTGATTCTCCGCGATCCGTGAAAGATCAACAAACCGTGATGGCGCGGTGACATTGTATTCCTCCTGCGATGGTCTAGTTTGCCCGAACTGTAATCAGTGACCGGCAGCAATGAGCCAGTCAATATTTAGGGAGTTTTTTTGATGATCGGATACGCAACACTGGGCTCGAACGACCTTGAGAAAGGCGCGAAGTTTTACGATGATTTCCTTGGCGCATTTGGCGGCAAGCGCGCAATCAGCATGGACCGTATTATCTTTTGGACTGATGAAAAGGGCGGCGCGATGCTCTCGCTCTGCGTCCCCTACGACGAAAAACAGGCAGCTCCCGGCAATGGCACCATGGTAGCGCTCCAGGCCAAGTCGAAGGAAGAAGTGGATCAGATGTACGCCAAGGCGATCGCACTGGGTGCCACCTGCGAAGGGGAACCGGGCGCTCGGACCGATTTTTTCTATGGGGCTTATTTTCGCGACTTTGATAATAACAAAGTCTGTTGCTTCATCATGGGCAAAGGCTGATTTTGCCGGTTTCAATATTTTCCGGCAGGCGCTCTCTCATGCGCCTGCCGTTTTATATTGCAGGTAGAAAGCGTCACCACCTCCTAACCGGCAAGTGTGCACTTGCCGTTATTAATGACCATCACATCGCGCGCTTTCACGTAAGCCCGGAAGGAAAGCACATTGCCGTCCTTCCAGATGTCGAGCGTGATTGTCTCGCCGGGATAGACCGGTGAAGAGAAACGCACGTCAAAATCTGTGATCTGCCGGGGGTCATAGTCGCAGACATGGGTGATGATCGCCCGGCAGCACGTACCGTAGGTGCAAAGCCCGTGCAGAATGGGGGCCGAAAAGCCAACGGCCTTGGCAAATTCCGGGTCTGCGTGAAGCGGGTTGCGGTCTCCCGAGAGCCGATAGAGCAGCGCCTGGTCTTGTGTTGTGGCTGCATCGAAGCTGCGGTCCGGCGCCCGGGCGGGTATGGCATGAGGAACAGGGGCGCCCTCGGTTGGACCGCCAAAGCCCCCGTCGCCGCGCGCAAATGTGGTGGAGAGCATGGTGCAGAGCGCCTCCCCGCTTGCCTTGTCACGGATACTGGTTTCGCTGGCGATCAGCGCGCCCTTCTCGGCGCCTTTGTCCCAGGCCCCAACAATCTTGCTGTCGACCACAATGGTGGCAGCGACGGGCAGAGGCTTGTGCATGGTAAGCTTTTGTTCGCCGTGCACGACCATGGCGTAGTTGATGCCGCTCTGGGCCATGTTTCCGGCCCCCCAGGCAATGACCGATGACATGGTGGGAAGGGTGACAAGGCCTTTTTCGTAGACGAAGGGCAGTTCTTTGGTATTGAGTGGATCTCTGCCAAAGCCAACGCCCAGCGCATAGAGCATCGTCTCCCTGTCGCCATAGGTAAATTCCTGGCCTTCAGATTTCAAAGCCATGATGTCGTCGTAAATGATCGCCATAGGAAGCCTCCGTTTGCTGTTGGCAACAGCAGAACAGGCAACGCGCCGAAACTCAAGGGCGCTGATGGTGGGAAGCGTAACCCGGGTTTCACAAATCGGGGGTAATCATAACCGGGGTGGTATTGCTCATGTTTTTGGGGTCATCCGGTAGACACCTGTTGCGGTCATAATCAACTGCTCTGCTGCGCGCAGCTCGGCGGAGACAAAGAGAACCGTGCGGGTGCGCCGGGTAATCTCAGCGGTTCCGGTGACGGGCGCGCCTGCGCGGGCAGGCCCCACAAAATCACAATTCAGCGAGAGCGGTACTGTCGGTGCCCCGTCTGCGGTTTCCCGGACCAACTGGTCAAGCACGGCATTCGCCAGTGTCATCATCATGCCGCCATGCAGATTTCCCTCGCCGTTCAGGTGATGGTCGGCGATGGTGAAGCCGAGCTTCATGTCCGCGCGGGAGGGTTCGCAAGAGATAGGGCCGACAAATTGTTCAAACCCGGTAGAAACCGTCATCAAAAGGGTGCTCCTGTGCGCAAAGGTCTGCGGAACACTCTATCTACTCTTTCGTTGACGGAGAGGAAAGGCTCGTTCAGATCGCGTTGGCCACTACGTCCGCGTGGTCCGACGCGTCTTCCTCTCCAAGAAGGTCCAGCGCCACGGCACGCGAGGGAACGCCAAGGGCGATGAGCATGTTGAAGACACCCGCTGCACGGGCATCTTGCGTCTCGGAACTGCCCCCCGCAACATCAGTTGCGGTGACGGTAAGAAGGGCTGCCGCGTTGACGGCGGCCTCATCAGCCAGGGCCGCCAGGGCCAGCCGGGCCTCTTCGCCGGGGTGGATGTCGCCCGGTGCAAAATAAACCATCAGATGCGTAACCTGTCCTGAAAGGGGGCCTGCGTCCAAATAGGCAATGGGTTGCGCCAGGGGAGAGGTGCGCACCGTGACCATGATCGAGGCCGGGCTGGCCGTGTTCGCCGCAACTTCCGATGTGTCAGATACCGAAGTGCCTGTTACCGGTGCGCGAACGGCTGTGTTTGCAGCCCCGGCAGCCCCGGCAGCCCCAACAGGGGCGCTGAGAAGCACAAAAGCTGTCGCAAAGGCAAAAAGGGTCCAACCTGTCATAATACTCTCCCAAACCTGATCCTCTCAGGGCCAATTCCCCGGTGGAACAAGTGCAGGTTCTCAAGAAATTTGGGCAGGCCAGCGGCCCCCTCTGGGCGGTGTGGGGGCAAAATTGAGACTTCTTTGCGGCGGCAAGGGGAAACGTGCGGATTTTCGCTGTTCATCGCTGAAACGAAAGAGATGCGAAATTGACTCCCAAAACCCCGCCCAGGCGGTTAATGTGCCGCCCAACTGGCGCGAAGTCTGAGATTCTGTGAAGAAATCCCGGGCTTAAAAGGTTTTTGGCAAGGTTTTCAGGGGCTAAAAGCCAAATAGCGCCACAACAGGTTGAGAAACTCGAAGGAGACCTATCATGTCGAGAGAAGCAGTCATCGTATCCACCGCACGGACCGGTTTGGCCAAAGCGGGCCGGGGCGGATTTAATATCACCCATGGGTCCGCCATGGGCGGCCACGTCGTCAAGCACGCCATTGAGCGGGCTGGCATTGAGCCGGGTGATGTTGAAGATGTCATTATGGGGTGTGGCAATCCTGAAGGGGCAACGGGCATGAATGTTGGCCGCCTGTCGGCTCTCGCCGCTGGCTGCCCAGTCACCACATCGGGTACGACCGTCAACCGCTTTTGCTCCTCCGGCCTGCAGACCATTGCCATGGCTGCCAACACCATCGTGAACAATGATGTGCCGATTGCCATTGGTGCCGGTGTTGAAAGCATTTCGCTCGTTTCTATGGGCGGCATGAACACCAACCACATCACTGAAGAAAGCCTGATGTCTCAGTATCCTGCATTGTGGATGCCGATGATCGAAACGGCTGACATTGTGGCTGAGCGCTACAATATTGCACGCGACTACCAGGATGAGTTCGCCCTGCGCTCTCAGCAGCGCATTGCAGCGGCACAGGAAGCTGGCGTGTTTAACGACGAAATCGTTCCCATGAAAACCAAGATGAAAGTGGTTGACCGGGAAACGAAAGAAGAAAGCATCGTCGATTACACGGTCGACAAGGACGAGTGCAACCGTCCACAGACCAACATCGAAGGTCTTGCAGGCCTGAAAGCTATTCGCGGCGAAGGCAACTACGTCACGGCGGGCAACGCCTCGCAGCTTTCTGATGGTGCCGCTGCCGTGGTTCTCATGGAAGCTGGCGAAGCCGCAAAGCGGAACATTGAGCCACTCGGCGCCTTCCGCGGCTTTGCTGTCGCTGGTTGTGAGCCTGATGAAATGGGCATTGGTCCGGTTTTCGCTGTCCCACGGCTTCTGGAACGCGCAGGCCTCAAGGTGGATGACATCGACCTTTGGGAACTGAACGAAGCGTTTGCGTCTCAGTGCCTCTATGCACGCGACAAGCTCGGCATCGACCCTGAAAAGTACAATGTGAACGGCGGATCAATCGCCATTGGCCATCCGTTCGGCATGACCGGTGCGCGTTGCACCGGCCACATCCTGCTCGAAGGTCGTCGCCGCAAGGCAGCAGGCCAGAACGTCAAGTGGGGCGTTGTGACCATGTGTATCGGTGGTGGCATGGGCGCGGCAGGTCTCTTCGAGATCTTCTGAGCGTTTCCAGGAAAAGTGGATATCGGTTTTTCGTCCGGAAACGCGACGAAAAAAATGAGCCGACAGCCACGAAAAATTGAAAGGTCGGGCGGTCAACGCCCGGCCTTTTTTGATGAAAAACCCCAGCCCTTTTTTGATGAAAAATAATGTGCGCTCTGGTTTAGTAGAAACAACCAAAATGAGGACCCCATGAAAGCATTACGCACACCTGATGACCGGTTTGAAAACCTTCCGGGCTATGCCTTTACGCCCCACTACCTGACCATCGACGACACCGATGGGGGAGAGCTGCGGGTGCACTATCTTGACGAGGGAAACGCGGATGCCAATCCTGTCCTCCTCATGCACGGCGAGCCGTCCTGGAGCTATCTGTACCGGAAAATGATCCCGAGACTGGTTGCTGCCGGACACCGGGTCATCGCCCCTGACCTGATCGGCTTCGGGCGATCCGACAAACCAACGCAGCGGGCTGACTATACATACCTGCGCCACGTTCAGTGGATGCAGCAGGTGCTTGACCAGCTTGATCTGAAAAAGATCACACTCTTCTGTCAGGACTGGGGCGGGCTCATCGGCCTGCGCCTGGTTGCAGAAAATCCCGACCGTTTTGACCGGGTGGTTGCAGGCAACACGTTCCTGCCCACGGGCGATCAGGCACCGGGAAAAGCCTTTCTGGATTGGCAGGCATTTTCCCAGGCGGTGCCGGAGTTTCCAACCGGTACGATTATTCAGGGCGCGACAGTTTCAGACCTGAGTGAAGAGGTTATTGCCGCCTATGATGCTCCTTACCCCGATGAGAGCTACAAGGAAGGCGCACGTCAGTTTCCCCTGCTCGTCCCCACCAGCCCGGACGATCCGGCGCGGGACGCTAATCTGGCAGCATGGAAAGTGCTGGGGAATTGGAAAAAACCGTTCCTCACCAGTTTCAGCGACAAGGATCCGGTTTCCGCCGGTGGAGACAAGCTGTTTCAGGAAAAAATTCCAGGCACACAAGGACAAGCCCATGTGAACATCAAGGATGGTGGCCACTTTCTTCAGGAAGACAAGGGTGAGGAACTGGCCCGCGTCGTAAACACCTTCATCGCGGCCAATCCTGTTTCCTGAGATCGATACGAGCAGAGGAGAGTAGATGCGGTACTTTGATGATTTCGAGGTGGGGGAGGTATGGCTCCTCCCCGCGATCTACGACATGAGCGAGGGAGAGATTATCTCCTTCGCCCAAAAATGGGACCCGCAGCCTTTCCACGTGGACGCAGAGGCGGCCGCGAACTCGATCTACGGGATATTGACGGCATGTGGCTCTCATATTCAAAGTGTGGTGCTGCGTCTCGCCCAGAGCCTGCCCCATGAAACCGCCGTACTTGGGGCGCTCGGCTATGACGAAGTGCGTTTTCACAAGGCCGCCAGGTTGGGGGATAGGCTCCAGCTCACCATCGAATGTATCGACAGCCGTGCGAGCACATCGAAGCCCGACCGGGGCATCGTAAAAAATCGCCATATTCTCAAAAACCAGGAAGGCGACACAGTTTTCACTCAGACAACAACCTTGCTGATCGCGCGTGCGCCCGAACAGGAGGGCTGAAGCAGAACTTAGAGAGAGGACTGGGCCATGGATTTGGAGTTAAAGGGTAAGCGCGCCGTCGTGCTGGGCGGAACCCGCGGTATTGGCCGGGCAATCGCGGACTTGTTGGCAGAGGAAGGCGCAGACGTTGCGATCTGTGCGCGTAATCAGGGCCAGATTGACGACGCGGTGGGGGCGCTAAAGGCCACAGGCGTGTCGGCCTATGGCGCCGTGGTTGATATTGCGGATGGAACAGCCCTAACCGCATGGATTGAGAGTGCCGCAAAATCTCTTGGCGGTATTGATATTCTGGTATCAAACGCCAGCGCGCTTTCAGTGGGGAACGAAGAAGAGAACTGGCAATCCGGTTTCAATGTGGATGTTATGGGCGCGCAGCGCTCCATCACCGCCGCCAGACCTTACCTTGAAAATGCGGCAGAGAAAAAAGGAGACGCCTCGATTGTCATTATCTCGTCTGTCTCCGCAGCCGAAACAAGCTATCCTAACGCCTATGGCGCGATGAAGGCGGCCCTCATTCACATGGGCAAGGGATACGCCAGACAGCTTGCCCCAAAACACGTGAGGTGCAACATCGTGTCGCCGGGGACCGTGTATTTCAAAGGCGGTGTCTGGGACGTGATAAAAGAAAATATGCCGGATGTGTACAAGGACGCGATGGCAAAAAACCCGACCAACCGTATGGCAACGCCTCACGACATAGCGAACGCTGTTGTGTTTCTGGCGAGCCCCCGTTCGAGCTTCACAACGGGCATCAACATGGTTGTGGATGGGGCATATACATCCCGCGTGAATTTCTAACGCGCGTTGGAATTTTCGATAGGCCCCTCATCCGGGGAGGCATCGTTGCTGGTGCCCCAGCGGTCTGATTCATGGTTCAGGCAGGCAATCACATGGTCGATTGAGGCGGGAGAAATGCCGCGATAGAAGTCGACAATATTGTGGATAATATCTGCCACCGGCCTCTCCGGATCGGTGTGGCGCGAGGCGTTTTTTTCTGCGGCCATGCGTTTGATGGCGGTGGTCAGGGCAAAGCGGAAATAGGAATCAAGACCGCTCTCCAGATAGAGGTCTGCCAACGCAGTCGTGCCTGCGCTGGAGAAAATGGTTTCGATCTGCTCGCTGGGCCTGCCTGTCAGGACATGAAAAGCTGAAACGGCAAAATCAAGCGACCCGCCACACACCATGCGCAGAAGAAGGGACGGTGTCAGGTCTCCGTGCGGGTGCAGACGTTTGGCAAGCAGATCAAAATCAGCGCGCGCAGAGTGCGTGTCGCTGGAGACCTGGGTCAGGGCGTCCTCCAGTGCGGCTTGCACAATTGCTTCTGCCATTGCGGGGGGGAGGGCGTATTTCTGGATAAGCTGATCGCGAATACCCTCTCCCACCTTTCTGTCAAATTGATCGGTAAGACCGATTTGGTGACACCGCTCAACCACCATCTCGCACAGGTCAGATCGTTCGACCACCAAAGTCAGCACCTGGCTGTCAAGGTTCTCGCGTTCAAGGAGCCCCAGGAGGCCTTGTCGGTCAACTTCAGCGCCCGGGTTTGATAGGATCGTTTCCGCCACCTGCGGCGCGTCTGACACAAGTAAGGTATTGGCAAGCGTTTTGGGAAGAACACCCCGGCGGGAAATTTTGATTTGAGCGTTCTCGCAGGCGTTGCCGGACCCGATCAGCTCGATGAGGAAATCGTCGCTAAGCGCTGGAGATTTTTCCAGTATCGGCCCTGCGACCTCAAGAACATCCAGCGCCAGTGCCTGGGCGAGAGAGGGGGGGAGGAACGGGTATTCTGCGATCGCGGTGGAAAGGGCAGCGCGCACGCGGGTTTCAGAATCCCTGCTCAACGTCTCCAGCAGCATGTGTGCTTTTTCACGTTCGCTGTCGGACAGTTTGTTGCCGCCAGCCAGGCTGCCAATGACCTTCGCCGCCGCAATGCGCTCGTCGGTAGAATGCGCCGCATGCAGGTGCAGACCATCGGTATTGCCCGCATCTTCCGGTCGTTCAATTCCCATTATACACTCCAGCGTTCAGACAGGAGTGTGCTTCGTGGGGCTTAAATAAGTTTTAATGTCAGGGGGGTGGCCGCACGCGTTTGAGCCTGAAATCACCATTTGGCATTCGTGGAGCGATATCCTATGTTCAGCGGCTTCAGTGAATGTGCGGCAAAGGGATGTAACAACATGGTTCCCAATTTCGCACGTGTCCTTTCCTGCCAAACAGCCGGTCGCTTCGCACTCTTTGCGATCACCGCAATCGTCCTGCTTCTCGCTCTGACCGGGGGTGTCTCGGCACATGCCGTCGCGGAAGGGGACAAAGGCTATATTCAGGAAATCACGGGCCTTCAGCTTCTGCCTTTCACCTATCTCGGGGCCAAGCATATGGTCACAGGGTACGACCACATTCTGTTCCTTTTCGGCGTTGTATTTTTCCTGTATCGGCTGCGCGAGATCGCGGTCTATGTCAGCCTCTTCGCACTCGGCCATTCAACGACAATGTTACTCGGTGTTTACTTTAACATTGGGATCAACAGCTTTTTGATCGACGCAATAATCGGCCTGTCGATTGTCTACAAGGCGCTCGACAATCTGGGTGCTTTTCACCGTTGGTTCGGCTTTCAGCCCGACACCAGGGCTGCAACATTGATCTTCGGCCTGTTCCACGGGTTTGGTCTTTCCAGCAAGATACTTGAGTATGAGATTTCGCCCGACGGCCTGCTGCCTAATTTACTGGCGTTCAATGTGGGGGTGGAGATCGGTCAGCTGCTTGCGCTCGCCGCCATTTTGATTGTCATGGGCTACTGGCGGCGTATGGCGGGGTTCTGGACGCACGCCTACACCACAAACGTTTTAATGATGAGCGCCGGTTTCATACTGACCGGCTATCAGCTCGTGGGATATTTTGTCGTCTGAGCAAACAGAGTTGTGCACCCTGTTTCCAGAGGCGTGCGCTACCAGAAAAGAGACCTTGATATGTACAATGCAAACAAGCCATCGGTCGACGAACTTCCTTCCACCAGCCAGTTGTTGCGCTCGACCGCAATTGCCTTCGCTGTTGCCATTGTCATTCTTGTGACGATTGTGCTTCCTTCTGAGTATGGCGTTGATCCCACAGGAATAGGCGGGGTTTTCGGCCTGACGGAAATGGGTCAGATCAAGGAACAGCTTGCCCGGGAAGCAGAAGCTGACCGCCGCTTGGCACTGGCGGAAGCGGCTGAAAGCGCGCCCTCGGCCCCGCTCGATCCAGCTCCGGTCGACCCGGTACCGGCAACTGGGCCTGGGATCAGAAGCGATGAAATCACCATCACCCTGGCCCCTGGTGGAAGCACGGAAGTCAAGCTGGCCATGAAGGCGGGTGCAACAGTTGATTTTGAATGGACCACCAGCGGTGGCGGGCTGAACTATGATGCCCATGGCGACGGCGGTGGCCAGTTTATTTCCTACGAAAAAGGTCGTGGAGCTGAGGGGGACAAAGGTGTGCTCGAGGCAGAGTTTGATGGCAACCATGGCTGGTTCTGGCGCAACCGAACCGAAGGTGACGTGACCGTGACGCTGCGAACCAATGGTGCCTACCTGGAACTGAAGCGTATGCTCTAAAGCGGCGACCGCCAGGCTTGGGTTGGGACCCCAAGCCTAGTCTTCGGGACGGGTGTGCACCGTCAATTCCTTGAGGACACCGTTCTTGAGACTGTAAATGATGCCGTGCACCGAGAGCTCCTGGTTGTTGCGCCACGCATTTTTGACAATGGTGGTGTTGCACACATTCGCGGTTTGCTCGATCACGTTAAGCTCGCAGAGCCGGTCCAGCAATGCAGGACGCTCAGCAATGGCATCAAGCTCTTCAGCGTGCAGTCGCGCCACGTTGTTAATATGGCGTAGCCAGTTGTCGATCAGCCCGTGATCTGCATCGTCCAGCGATGCCGCGACACCGCCACACCCATAATGCCCACAAACGATGATGTGTTTGACCCCTAGAACCTCCACCGCATACTGGATGACCGACAGACAGTTGAGGTCGCTGGGCACAACCACATTGGCAATGTTGCGGTGAACAAAAACCTCGCCAGGGGGCAGGTCGACAATCTGATTGGCGGGGACCCGGCTGTCCGCACACCCGATCCACAGAAATTCCGGGTGCTGCTGGCCTGACAGGTTGGCGAAATAGTCCGGATCGGTTTCCTTGATCCGGTCTGCCCAGCGCTTGTTCCGCTCAAACAGTTTCGTGATATTGCTCATGGCTGTCAGTGTCCTTCTATCCCTCGTTGGATGTTCTGCGAGCGGGAGTTTACCCTTTTGTCACCGGAACGCGACACCTGACCTTCGTCATAAGGCCCGGAGTGCTGCGACATTAAGCCGCTTGCTTTGCAAAGCCCGTCACGACCGGCCCGCAAACCGGTCTGTCGCGCGTACCATCACATCGACAATGCCGGGCTCCGTGGCCGTGTGCCCGGCGTCCGGCACGATATGAAGTTCGCCGGTCTCCCATGCCTTGGAAAGTTCCCAGGCGGTGAACATCGGGGTCACTACATCATACCGGCCCTGGGCGATCACGCCGGGAATGCCGTTGAGCAGGTGCGCGTTTTGGATCAATTGGTCCTGCGGCTCAAAATAGCCCTTGTTTACAAAGTAGTGGCACTCGATCCGTGCAAAGGCCAGGGCGAAATGCGCATCGTCAAACCGTTCCACCCGGGCAGGGTCCGGGTAAAGGGAGAGAGTGGTTCCCTCCCACACCGACCAGGCGCGCGCACAGGCCCTTTTTTCGGCCTCGTCGTCCCCGGTTAGACGCCTGTAATACGCCGCCATCAGGTCTCCTCGTTCTGCCTCTGGGATCGGCGCGATGAACGCCTCCCAGGCGTCGGGGAAGAGAGCGTCTGTTCCCTCCTGGTAAAACCAGTGCAACTCGCGCGGTCGCAAGGTAAAAATACCCCGCATCACCAGCTCTGTAACGCGGGCGGGATGCGTTTGGGCGTAGGCAATGGAGAGGCACGCCCCCCACGAGCCACCACATACCTGCCAGCGATCAATACCCAGATGTCCCCGCAACCGTTCAATGTCGGCGACAAGGTCCCAGGTCGTATTTGCCTCCAGCTCCGCATGGGGCGTGGACCGGCCACACCCGCGTTGGTCGAACAGAATGATTCGATAGTCCTCAGGGTTGTGGGTGCGTCGCATAGTGGGATTGCAGCCCCCCCCAGGTCCCCCATGCAAGATGACGACGGGCTTGCCTTTCGGGTTCCCGCACTCTTCATAGAACAGTGTATGGACAGGCGATACGGCGAGGAAGCCGGAGCTGTAGGGTTCGATTTCCGGGTAAAGAGGGCGACGGTTTTGTGAGGGGGGTGGAGCTGACTGTGACATAAATCGATGGGTCCTTGAGCGAGGAGCGTGGAGCGAAAGCCGCCCGAAAATTCTCCAGGGAGCAAAAAAAATATACTGTGAAAACAGGCTGTTAAGGTTTGGTTAACCAAAAAATTTTCAAAGTTGTCCTACTACCTGTTGACGGCGTTAATGAAGCAGATACTATATCTGGACGCGCCGCGTTCCACTGGGGGTACGGCGAAATCAACGACTTTCATGAATTCTGCCTTGAGTAGATAGGGCAGTTGGGGAATGTGCACATCGTTGCGCATACGAGAGATATTTGTCTGTTTTCAGCTCCGTTTTCAGCGGTGGGAACGGACGCTTTGGGGGCTGTTTTTCATGTTCAACGAGACTTCCAGAACCGATGATGTATCGGAGATTGAAGCCCGGTCTGAGGTTGCGGAGATGGTTTCAGCGATTGTTACTGGTGAGCGCGCGGCCGTGCGCCGGGTGAAGGGGGCTGATACGTCAGAGCCTGAAATGCCGTTTGAAGCCATTGACCAGGTGGTGCAGCTTGAGGGGCGCGGATCGGTCAAGGTGGATCGCTCCCGTGATGCCCTGCTGACCGATTTTGGCAAGGCCACCCTGAGAGACCGTTACCTGCTGGAAGGCGAGGGGTTTCAGGACCTGTTTGCCCGGGTGGCGTCTTTTTATGGCGATGATGCAGCTCACGCTCAGCGGCTCTACGATTACATCTCCAAGCTCTGGTTCATGCCCGCGACCCCTGTGCTCTCCAATGGAGGCACGGAGCGTGGCCTGCCCATTTCCTGTTTCCTGAACGAGGCGAATGATACGCTCGCGGGTATTGTTGACCTGTGGACCGAAAATGTCTGGCTGGCTGCCAAAGGCGGCGGCATCGGGTCCTATTGGGGCAATTTGCGCTCCATCGGAGAGAAAGTCGGCGGCAACGGCAAGACCAGTGGGATTGTGCCTTTTATCCGTGTGATGGACAGCCTCACCCTTGCCATCAGCCAGGGGTCTTTGCGGCGGGGGTCGGCGGCCTGCTACCTGCCTATCGATCACCCAGAGGTGGAAGAGTTCATCGAAATCCGCAGGCCGACCGGTGGCGATCCAAACCGCAAGGCACCAAATCTGCATCATGGCATTATGATTTCCGACGCCTTCATGCGCGCTGTTGAAGCAGACGAAGACTGGGCGCTTGTGTCGCCCAAGGACCGTGCCGTTCAAAAGACCGTTTCGGCACGCAGCCTGTGGATACGCATGCTCACCGCACGCATCGAAACCGGCGAGCCGTACATGATTTTCAAGGACACCGTGAACAATGCCCGGCCTGAGCAGCACAAGCTGGCGGGGCTTGAGGTCAAAACCTCAAACCTGTGCGCCGAGATCACGCTTCCGACGGGGATGGACCATCTGGGAAACAAGCGCACCGCCGTGTGTTGCCTCTCCTCGCTCAACCTTGAGAAGTACCGTGAGTGGGAAAACCATCCCCAGTTGATCGAAGACGTGATGCGCTTCCTTGACAACGTTATTCAGGACTTTATCGACCGTGCGCCTGACGAAATGGCGCAGGCGAAATATTCTGCCATGCGGGAGCGGTCTGTCGGGCTGGGGGTTATGGGCTTCCATTCCTTCCTGCAGGCCAACATGATCCCGTTTGAAGGGGTGATGGCAAAGGTCTGGAACAAGAAAATGTTCAAACACATTGATGAGCAGGCATCTGTCGCCTCCCGTCTGCTGGCAGAGGAGCGCGGGGCCTGTCCCGACGCTGCCGACTACGGCATCATGGAACGTTTTTCCAACAAAACCGCCGTGGCCCCCACTGCGTCCATCTCAATCATTTGCGGAGGCACCAGTGCGGGCATTGAGCCGATTGCCGCCAACAGCTTCACTCACAAAACCTTGTCGGGTTCGCACAATGTGCGCAACCGCGCACTCACCAGATTGCTGGAGGAGAAGGGTCACAATGATGAGGACACCTGGTCGTCCATTGTGACGAACGGGGGCTCTATCACGCATCTGGACTTTCTGAACGACGACGAGAAAGATGTGTTCAAAACCGCTTTTGAAATAGATCAGCGCTGGGTTGTTGAACATGCCGCTGACCGCGCCCCGATGATCGACCAGGCGCAATCGGTCAACCTGTTCGTCCCCGCAGACGTGCACAAGCGCGAGCTGCACCAGCTTCACTTCCAGGCCTGGAAGCAAGGCGTGAAATCGCTCTACTATTGCCGCTCGCTTTCTATACAGCGCGCTGAAAGCGATCAGTCTCATCTGGCCAAACAGGCGGCATTGGAAAAAAAGGCAAGTGGTGCCGCAGAAATTCCGCTCAAGACCTTGAGTGAGGTTGCGACAGAGACCAGACAGCCTTCCACGGCCAAGATCAATCCGGCAGAAATGAACGATTACGACGAATGCCTCGCCTGCCAGTAATTCTCACCGGCTGTTACACCCGGGCCAGGTCCCCAGGTCCGAAAATAGCGGCTGGAAAACCGAAGCATAGGAGCCAGAAGGCGGCATGTCCCTTCTCGAAGAACGCGCAACCTACAAGCCCTTCCGCTACCCCTGGGCGTATGATGCCTGGCTGACCCAGCAGCGCATTCACTGGCTGCCGGAAGAAGTGCCGCTGGCCGATGATGTGCGCGACTGGGCAAAGGTGCTCACCGAGGGCGAGCGCAATCTGCTCACCCAGATTTTCCGTTTCTTTGTGCAGGCGGATGTGGAGGTGAACAATTGTTACATGCGCCACTACTCCCGCGTCTTCTTGCCCACAGAAGTGCAGATGATGCTGGCCGCCTTCTCCAATACGGAGACGATCCACATCGCCGCCTATTCGCACCTGCTCGATACAATCGGCATGCCCGAGACGGAATACGAAGCCTTCCTCAAATATGGCGCGATGAAGGACAAGTACGACTATATGCAACAGTGGGGCGTGGAGACCAAGGCCGACATCGCCAAGACGCTGGCCGTTTTCGGCGCCTTCACCGAAGGCGTACAGCTGTTCGCCAGCTTCGCGATCCTGCTCAACTTCCCGCGCTTCAACAAGATGAAGGGCATGGGCCAGATCATCACCTGGTCCGTGCGCGACGAAAGCCTGCACACCGAAAGCGCCATCAAACTGTTCCGCACCTTCATCGAGGAAAACCCGGAACTGTGGAACGACGAGCTGCAAAAAGACATATACAAAGCGTGCGAGACCGTTATCACCCACGAAGATGCCTTCATTGATCTGGCATTTGAAATGGGCGCGGTAGAAGGCCTGGGCGCTGAAGAAGTCAAAAGCTACATCCGCTGGATCGCCAACCGTCGGCTTACCCAGTTGGGTCTCCTGCCCATCTACCGCATAGACAAAAACCCGCTGCCCTGGATGGATGAAATGCTGAACGGCATTGAGCACGCCAACTTCTTTGAGAACCGCGCCACCGAATACTCCAAGGCTGCCACTCAGGGAAACTGGGACGAAGCCTTCGACTGACCTTCCCGCGTGAGGTCTGCTACGGCCCGGCCTTTGGCTGTATCGCCTCCAACTGCTCGCGCATGGCTGCTATTTCCGTCAGGATTTGGGTGTTTTGACGTATCAGGCTTTCGCGTTCTTTGTGTGCTTCGGCTTCATGTTCTGACTGCATAGCATCGACGATCACCCCGATGAACAGGTTCAGCACGGTGAAGGCGGTAATTATGATGAACGGCACGAAGAGCAGCCAGGCCAGAGGGTAGACTTCCATCACCGGGCGCACGATGCCCATGGACCAGCTTTCAAGCGTCATGATCTGGAACAAAGTGTAGGACGACGCTCCGATCGACCCGAACCATTCCGGGAAGGAGGCCGCAAACAGCTTGGTTGAAATTACCGAAAACACGAAGAAAATCAGGCCGATCAGGAGAACGATGGAGCTAAGGCCGGGGATGGCCCGCAACAGCCCGCCCACCACCCGGCGCATGGCGGGCACGGTGGTAAGCAACCGCAGTACCCGCAGGATACGTAGCGCGCGCAGTACAGCCAACGGCCCCGTGGTTGGCACCAGCGCAATTGCGACTACCAGAAAGTCGAAAATACGCCACGGGTCGCGCCAGAACCCCCGGAAGTCAACTGTCATCCGGGCGGCCAATTCAACGATGAATATTGTCAGGATAATCTGGTCGGCTAATTTCAGGGCCGGGCCGGCCAGATCCATCGCAGTCGGGCTTGTCTCAAGCGCCAGAATGATCGAATTGACGACGATGAGCGCCATGATGACGACTTCAAAGTGGGGCAGGGCAATCAGGTCGGCAAGTTTTTTTCGCACCATAAGGTTTCTGCACTTCGGATTGGGTTGCGGACAGCCCATCTTTAGCGCCCCTTGTCGGGCACATCAACCTGAGCCGACCGCCAGTCTAACCGATCATGCGAGGCCTAGCTCGCACCGGTTTCCGGATCAAAACTCGCAACCGCAAAACCTGCTTCCTTCCAGGCAAGTATCCCGCCGGCCAGATGAACGGTTTTCCCCTTGAGAAGCTTGCTTGCCTTTTCTGCCGCCATTGCAGAGCGCTTGCCGGAGCCACACTGAAAGACCAGCGTTGCTTTTGCGCCCAGAGGCAGAAAATTGGCGTCGAAGGTGGACAGCGGAAAATTCAGTGCCCCGTGAATGCGTTCAGCAGCAAACTCGCTCGGCTCACGAACGTCGATCAGCACGATGTTATGGGCAGCCAGCTTGCGCTGGGCTTCTTTGGGCGTCAGGTCAGTAAGCATGTGTGTTCCCTTGGTTGTGTGTCGGGATTTTCGACGAAAAAGATTAGAAAACATAGACTTAAGGCCTATTTTCAATATTTGATCTGGATAGGATAAAACTTTATATTAGAATATATGAATATACAAATTGAGCCCCATCAGGCCAGCCAGGCGGCACGCCTGCTGAACTCCATGAGCAATCCCCATCGCCTGCGCATCCTGTGCGAACTGCATGAAGGTGAGCTGATGGTGGGAGAGCTTCAGGAGCGTATCGGCATCGCTCAATCAAACCTGTCGCAACAACTCTCCCGATTGCGCCGCGACGGCCTGGTGAAAACCCGCCGCGAAAGCCAGAAGATATTCTATACGCTCGCCAGCGACGATGTTGTGAGACTTATCCACGTGCTTCATGAAATTTTTTGCAGCGATCCTGACTAAACGTCACCCCGGGTCAAAAAATTTCTGCACCTTCTCCCCGCCCAATATTGCTGGCCCTAACCTTGGCGGCAAGACCACGAAACGCTTCGTGTCTGCAATCAGGTGGGTGTGGAAATGGACTGGAAGAAGATCGTTCAAACCGTAGCGCCGGGACTGGCAACAGCCTTGGGAGGCCCGATGGCGGGCATCGCAGTGCGTGGTATTGCGGTGGCATTGCTGGGGTCGGACAAGGCGGCTTCGGCTGACATTGAACGGGCCGTTCTTCAGGCCTCGCCTGAGGATCTCAGAAAGTTGAAACAGGCTGAATACATCTTTCAAAATCAGATGAAAGAACTTCAGGTTGATCTTGCAAGATTGCACACCGCCGACCGCGCCAATGCCCGGAACAGACAGTCCAGAACCGGCGACGTCATGCCTGGCTTTATTGCGACGGCAGCTCTGCTTGGATTTTTTGGCATTCTGCTTGCAATGGTTTTTGCAGAACTTCCCGGCGGATCGCAGGCTCCCCTGAACGTCATGCTGGGCGCGCTTGGCTCTCTCGTGGTTGCCATTGGCAACTACTACTTCGGATCAAGTGCCGGTTCATCTGCAAAAAATGACCTGATCGCCCGTTTAGTGGCCGAGCGTTCCTGACCCTTATTCTACCCTAACGATGGAGAAACTCATGGACAATTTTGAAACCCACGCGGTCGGCCTTGAAAGTCCCGCTGCATATGCTTTCAGTGTGGTGCCTTCTGATGTCACCGACCTCGAACAGGTGACGCGCGCGCTCTATGTGGGGAATGCCGGTGATATCAGCCTTGTGATGAAAGATGGCGGTTCTGTCCTGTTCAAGAATATCAGTGCAGGGTCGATCCTGGCCTTGCGCACCCAGCGCATAAATGCAACGGCCACCACCGCCACCGATATTGTGGGGCTTACCTGATGTTGAGCGTGGGGCTGGGCCTTAGCCGCCAGGAGGTTTCGTCAGCAAGCTGGTGGTTGCCTGCTTACGCAGGCGCCGGGCGTAGCGCCGACTACGCAAACGGGCGCTACATGTCGCAGGGTGTGGCAGTTGAGGGACGTGCATCGACCGCATGGGTTAAAGATGCCGACGGCGTACTGGCATCCGCATCAGCTCTCGAGCTTGCTATTGGTGCTGGTCGGGGTCTCCTGATAGAGCAGGCCGCAACCAACAAATGTGAAAACAGCAACGCCAACCCGATAGATCTTGCGGGTATCACGAAGTCTGGTGATGCAGCAGCAACCCTGGCTCTCGTGAGTGACAGTATGGAACTGGCTGCGGCAGGCCTGGAAAACATTTGCTAAGTGTACAGGCTCGACAATTTTTCGGGTGTTTCTGACGCGGTTGTAATTTTTGACGGCACGACGGGTAACACCCTCGCCCACACCCTCTCCGTTTACATTCGTGGGGTGGGAAGTGCGCGGCTTTCCTTTTCCGCAACAGGGGGAAACATCGTGACGGCTCTAACCGCCGAATATGAACGTCGGACGTTTAGCGGACCCGGTGCGTTGACCATAACGGACAGGTTTCGGATTGTGGTATCGGCGGGATCTGTTGCCTGGTTTATTGTTAATCAGATGGAAGAGGGTGCGTTTGCAGGCTCTGAGATTGTGGTGGCGGGAGCCGCTGCAACGCGGGCGGAAGGTGCTGCCACGGCGGTGCCGGATGGATCTCTTCCATTTCCGGGTTACAACCCTGATGAAGGCAGTTTCATCGTTGAGTATGATGCCGCCCTTATGGCCGATTGGACCTCAGCGCGGACACTCTTTGAGTTGAACGATGGAACGACAAGTAACCGGCTGCTTTTGTTCCATGAGAGCGGCATTAGAATGAAATTTGGTTCGGGAGTAGATGGCGGTTGGAACAGCGGCCCTCTTGTCTTAATGAGCCAAACGGATTTTTCCGGACCTCACAGGGTTGCGGTGGCTTACGGCGCGGGAGAGCTTGTCATATCTGTGGACGGTTCAGCGCCTGTAACCCTGGCTAAGGGCCTTCCGGCAGGTCTCACGCAACTGAGCCTGGGTCAGCGTTTTGCAATCCAGCATCTCAACGGAAGCATCGCGGTGTTGTCCTACTTCCCGACGCGGTTGCCGGATGCCCGGTTGCAGGCGCTATCGGCATAATCCGCCTCTCATGCTCGACACACGAACGCGCGTGTTAACAACGTGTCAAACGAAATGCGCGAACACCGTATTCATTTTTATGAATTTACCATTTTAGGTTGGTGGCGCGCCGACCGAAATTCACCAATCATTGTGCATACAACGGAGGTGCTGGAAATGCGGAATAAATTCAAACAACCTATAGGGACACTGGTGTTTTGTGATGGTGAAGTTGTGCGTGTTGAGGTCGACAACAAGTTGCATGAGGGGCCGCTTCTGAAACTCAGTGGGCAACAGTTCGCGCTACGCGTGAGTGAATTTGTCGAAGGGTTGCTTGAGGAAGGTGTAAGGGGACACTTGAACCTGCACTGAGCGGGAATAACCGGGATTAGGCGGTA
>CAZNLO010000023.1:0-30698 GCA_964573935.1 uncultured Parvibaculum sp.
ACGGTGCTCTGTATCGCAATGGGCCGAACCCGATGTTTCCGCCGCTTGAAGATGCATACCACTGGTTCCTTGGGGAGGGCATGATCCATGCGATACATCTGGAGGGTGGCAAGGCGCGTTACCGCAATCGCTGGGTGCGGACGGAGCAGTATGAGCGTCAGCGCGAAGCGGGCGAGCGATTGGTGGAGAGTTCGTTTGGGGGTGCTTCCAAACCGGGCTCGGAAGGCATTAGCAGGAATGTCGCCAACACCAATGTGGTGGTTCACGCAGGCAAACTGCTGGCACTGGATGAAGGTTCAAGCCCTGTAGCGATGGATATGAAAACGCTGGAGACAGAAGGGCCCTCTACGTTTGGCGGCAGATATGAGGGGCCGATGACGGCGCATCCGAAATTTGACCCCAAAACAGGTGAGATGCTTTTCTTTGGGTATATGGCCGCTGGTCCCGGCACGCCGGACATGTCCTACAATGTTGTTGCGGCAGATGGGTCGCTCACACGATCAGAAATGTTCAAGGCACCTTATGCCAGCATGGTGCATGATTTCATCACCACAGATGAACATGTTGTTTTTCCTGTCTTTCCCGCAACGATTGATGTCGAGCGTATTATGAAAGGGGGGCCGACGATTGCTTGGGATCCAAGCCAGTCTAGCTGGATCGGGATCATGGAGCGCAATGCAAGCGTTGACACGATCCGCTGGTTTGAAGGGGATCCCTGTTATGTCTACCACCCGATGAATGCGTACACGGTACATCAAAACGGCCATACCAAAGTTATTGCCGATATGATGAAGTACGCCCGTGTCCCCATGTTTCCCGGCGTAGATGGCAGTAAGATCACCAGCATTGGAACGGTGCTGCCGACGTTTGTCCGCTGGACCTTCGACCTCGACGGGAATACGGATAGTTACACGGAGGAAGTTCTCACTGATCTGGGAGGGGAGTTTCCCCGGTTCGATGAACGCTTTGCCGGACATGAATATCGTCACGGGTTTTATGCGACCATCCTTAGCCCTCTCGCGGAGGGCTCTCCTTTCGATAGCCTGGTTCACCTGGACCTTAAAACCGGGGAGCAGAAAATCTACGAGCCCGGCGCGGGATATTTTGTGCATGAACCGGTTTTTGTTCCGCGTTGCGAAGGTGCCGGGGAAGGTAATGGGTACCTATTGTCTCTTCTCTATGACAGTGCGCGAAACCTCTCAGACTTTATTGTGCTGGACACGGATGATATTTCAAAAGGCCCTATCGGGCGTGCAGAGCTGCCGGTGCGGGTTCCTTTTGGTTTTCATGGTAACTGGGCGAACGCTGTTTAGAACAATGGGGTGTCGTAGACTTTGATACCGTCCATCATGAGGCCCTTTATGGCGGCATCGCCTTCGTTATTCAAAGAGACGATAACGCCGAGGGCGCGCTCGTCCCTGTACTCCTCGATCTGCGTTCCGGTACCCTCAGGTACAAAATAGCTGTTGATCGAATAGCTGATGGCAATGGAGGTGCAGCCTATGCATTCCGGGTCTCTTATCCAGGTGACCTCTCCCCGTATTACGGCTTCGCCGGCATTTAGACTGTCGGGAAGGGTGGAAGTAATACGCAGCGGGGTTGCGTATGGCGCGCCAGCTTTCATGATGACGAAAGCATTGCCACCAGGTGTTAAATCAGAGCCAAAGGAAACGGTGTTTTGGTCTAAAGACGAGATGACGTAGTTCAAAATGACGTAGTCGCCCCGAAACAGGTCTCGTGGGTCGATGGGGGTTGTCTCCAGCACGATTTCCGTGGGGGAGCTGAGAAGTGTAATTTGCGTCCAAACCATCTGGACGAGGATTGCTGTCTGGAAAATGACGGCGATGATAAGGCCGATGGCGATGCGTTTTTTGCTCATGACCTCACCTCCTTTTGGGGGGCTGTCGCTCGACGTCTTAATCGTTCCCAGAAAAAACCACCAGCAATCAGGAGTGCGCCGCCAAGCGCAAAGAAGACCGCCGTATCCAGGAACGTTCCAAACGTCGTCAGATAAAGATAGAGCGCTTCCGCTCCAAAACCAGCAAAGCCCAGGTTGATGAGAAACCTGTTGTTCTGCCGGGTTGCGAATACGATCAGCCAGATACAGAGAATGAGGAAAAGGGGAGCTGAGAACCACAGGGCGAACATGCCGTGCGATCCGAACAATACGCCTGTAAGGAGGATACCTGCCGGGAAAGCTGCAAAGGCGATGGCGTCGATCAAGGTTACCTCCCTGACCCGTTTGGTGACCACGAGCGCTACGATAAAGACGCTGCTACATGCAAGGAGGGGAATAACCAAGTTGATGCCTGTCATTGGCTGGTCGTTGAGGGTATGGGCAATCCAGAAGAAAACGAGCGCCGCCAGTGCGCCATACCCCTGAAGGGCGCGGGCAAAGGGTATGCCTTTTTGTTCTGCGAAGAGACCACCCAACCACAGGAGCGTTAAGAAGGCTGCAAAAATTGACAGAAGTTCAATCGGTCCCGATCCGATGTTTTCGGCAAATGAAGGGGCGTTACCGAACAGCCAGAAGAAAAATCCGATCACGGCGAGGTGTTTTGCCGGCGCCCAGTTGAGGCTGATGGCCAATAAGGCCGCGGCTGCCCATGGTGCCAGATAGGCAAAATGAAGGTCACCGTCAAACAGATCGAATAGACCGAAAAAAAGAAGGTTACCCCTAAACAGATAGTAGCTTGTCCAGCCCATTAACAGAAGTTGTGTTGCTATAAGCGCGGACTTTGAGCGCACGGCCCAGGCGGTGATCAGTGCACCTAGTGACCAGAGTAACAGCCCTACGGAGAAGTCTGAGGGGAGGTGATACATCTGTCCGATCAACATGATGCTGGCACCGAACATTCCGATGCCGACAAGGAGGGCTGCTTCGGCAAACCCCTGCTGTTGACGAAAATAGGCCACGGCAGCCAGCCCATAGGCGCCCCACATGATGATGGCGAGCAAGGACAAGCGCAATGCCTTTGACATCTCAGTCCAGTTTGCTGAAACGAAGGCCATGGCTGAAAAACCGATCAGAACAGCCCCCAGCACGGTAATTATGACGGGCAGACGACTTGGTTTTTCCTCGCCCTTAAGCGAGGCTCGGATCGCGGTTGCATTTTCCGGTGTCACCCATCCGTTGGCGAGCCATTTATCGATCTCGCCCGCGAGTCGTTTTGAGTAGGATGTAGGCCACATGGTGATTTCTCCGACTGCGGACAACCATGACGATATTGTCCATATGCGCAATATTTGGGAAAGTTTAGGGAATTCCGGGGCGAAAATGAGGCAGGTATGCTGACGTGTTTAGGTAAATTTCTACTAACCCTTGCGTTGCGTCATGCAGTCACGCATGATTCTGTCTAATGTGCGTCCAATGGTGTGAAAATCAGCGTATCCAAATGGGATGGCTGATCGCTCAGGCCGGCTCGCAAGCCCGCGACAAGACGGGAAGCTGACTGGCGACAAGACCTGACGGCGTGTTTGAACCCACCATATGGGAGAAAACGTGATGAATGTAGAGGTTATTTTGAAGTCAAAGGGGTCAGCAGTGACCACCGTGGCGTCCAGTGCGACACTGGGAGAAGCTGTCGAGCTGCTTCATACCCACAAAATCGGAGCGGTTGTTGTTGCTGATGCCGGTCGTGTTCGTGGCATTTTGTCGGAACGCGATATAATCAAGGCACTGGCTGCCGCAGGAGCTGAAGCCCTTGACCATCCGATTGCTCAGGTTATGACGGCGAATGTAGTCACTTGCAAACGCAGTGACACCGTTGACCAACTGATGGAAGCGATGACGGGTGGACGCTTCAGACATATTCCCGTGATTGAAGACGATGCGCTGATTGGCATCATTTCGATCGGTGATGTTGTGAAGCACCGGATTGCAGAGACAGAGATGGAAGCCGAACAGTTGCGGCTTTACATCGCCAGTGGCTGACCGCTAACAGCTTTGCTGTTGCCGTTTAGACGGGTCAGGGCATGTTCGATGAAGGGGATCGCATGAGTTGCAGCGGTCTCGCCCTTCTCGATGAGTTCTTGTGCCTTGTCAAAGTCGATCAGACCGATATGTCCAACATCGGGGGCAATCAGAACATCAGCCGGGTCAGCGGCGAGCCGCGCGCGTGCCATGCGATCCTGCATGATGTTGAGTGCGCCCATCACCACGTTGGTAACACCGGGTGACTGTTTTTTTGTTCCGAAAAACTGTCGGGTCATTGTTTGCGGTTTGGGGCGGATTTCTGTCAGCTTCTTCTTCCATTTGCTGTCGTGAATGTCTGCGTGCATTGTCTCAATCATGTGGCCATCAAAGTGATTGCTCAGACCTATCGCATCATTGTTGAGGTTGACTGCAATAACCAGTCTGGCGCCCAGTGCACGGCAAACGGAAACGGGAATGGGATTTACAAGCGCGCCGTCAATCAACCAGCGCCCTTCGTGTAAGATAGGTTCAAAAAGTCCGGGGAGGGCGTAAGAAGCTCTGACCGCTTCCACAATAGGCCCCTTGCGAATCCAGGCTTCATGGCCGGTGGCAAGTTCTGTTGCGACGGCTACGAATGTGCGGCCCAGATGTTCGATCTGCACATCGCCCAAATGTTGGTCCATCAACCGCGCAAGGCGTTTGCCGCCAATGAGACCGGCACCGCCCAGGCGCAGGTCGAGAAGGTTGATAAGACGACGACCGTGGAAGGCGAGCGCAAACTCTTCCAACTGGCTGAGTTTTCCAGCGGCGTAACTTGCTCCGACCAGAGCGCCAATTGATGTGCCTGAAATAATTTGGGGGTTGTAGCCTGCCTTGACCAACCCTTTGACGACGCCAATGTGCGCCCATCCGCGCGCAACACCCGACCCAAATGCAATACCTATCTTCATACTCGCCATCCTGGCTTTTGTCTGTACCGTCAGTATGACGGGCAGGGATTGCCAAATTGCAAAGAGTAGGGTGTCTATACTGACCTAATTTCACGGTATGGGCAGGACATGCCCGGATCTGTTTACTTTCCCTTCATGGATTGAGCGGACGGCGAACCCGGTAGAGCACATGGGGGCTCAGCGGGTTGTCTGGCGGGACCGTTGGGTCTGCAAAGTCTTCCGCCGGGTCATGGGCCAGTCCGAGTGCCTTCATCTGAGCCCGGGACGGGTGGTTGAGCGTGGATGTGTAGCCGATGATTTCCCTCAGCCCCCGCACCCAGCCGTGGGCAAGCCAGGCAATGCCTGTTTCGCGCGCATAGCCCTGACGCCAGAAGGGGCGTGACCGGCTGGCTGCCATGGGCGAATGAGAAGGCGGTCTGTTTCAATTCGCATGGACTTGCCTTGCCGGTCTGAAAAGCGTTCAGAGTTTTTTGCCGTCAGTCACCAGCCTTGCGGGTGCGCCTGACTGGCCAATGGGGCTGACGCGGTAGAAACAGGAACGGTAGCCGACGTGGCAGCAGCCACCGTTGCCCTGGGGCTCGACCTTCAACCAGATGGTGTCCTGATCGCAGTCGGTGCGCAGTTCAACGATTTTTTGTATCTGGCCGCTTGTCGCTCCCTTGTGCCATAGCTCGGCGCGGCTGCGGCTCCAGTACCAGGCTTCGCCTGTGGCGAGGGTGCGTGCCAGCGCCTCTTCGTTCATCCAGGCATGCATTAGAAGCTCGCCCGTGCGGGCGTCGGAGGTAACTGCGGGGATGAGGCCCTTGTCGTCGAACTGGGGTGCAAACAGGTCACCCTCTTCGATCTCGGCCTTTGTCGTTTGTTTTGTTAATGTCGGAAGATCGCTCATCTGCGAACGCTCCAATCGTTTAAGGGAGCGGGGCCCTGACGGGGCCGGGCTACTTAAGCCCGGAGCATCGTCAGAAAACGCCGTTCCATGTTTGGGTCGCTTTTGAAGACGCCGGAAAACTGGGTTGTGATGGTTGCGACATCCGGTTTTTTGATGCCGCGCGTGGTCATGCACTGATGCTTGGCTTCAATGAGGATGGCGACGCCCTTTGGGGCCAGTACCCGGTTGATGGTCTCGCCGATCTGGGCGGTCATGGTTTCCTGGGTTTGCAGGCGCTTGGCATAGATATCGATCACGCGGGCGAGTTTTGAAATGCCCACCACCCGGTTTGTCGGCACATAGGCAATATGCGCCTTGCCGAGGATAGCGACCATGTGGTGTTCGCAATGGCTTTCCAGTGCGATGTCGCGGAGCATGACCATATCGTCATACCCTTCGACTTCCTCGAAGGTTTTCCCCAGCACTTCATCAGGGTCTTCCTGGTATCCGGCAAAGAATTCTTCATAGGCCCGGACCACGCGGTCGGGGGTTTCGATCAGGCCTTCGCGTGTCGGGTCGTCGCCTGCCCACGAAATCAACGTGCGGACGGCGCTTTCGGCTTCCTGACGGCTGGGGCGGGTGCTTTTTTTGCTGGCTTCAACCAGATCATCGACTACAGAGTTCATATCCATTTTAACCAATCTCATTGGGGTTTCCCGACAGCTCGTGGTTGCCCACGCTGATGTACTGCCGGTTCAAGTCATCGACGGGGGCGAAGGCGTATCCTTCTCTTTTCCGTCCATTTGCCCATCACGCATGTGTCTTATGCCATGCTGCGTCTGATGCGACACCTTCTAAAGGATGCATATAGCGTTGCGCAAACCGACTATCAAGGGAGCATTACCCTTACCTTACGCAAGGCTTAACGGGTGCAGGCCGCTGAAAATCGCCCTTCAGACCCCAGCGCACGTAAAAAAGAGGGGGTGAGCTGGCTAGTTTAGCGCTTGGGTGAGTGATAGTCGCCTGTCGATGTTATACAAAACCTTATGGAATCACTAGCCTGCGTGGCCTGAGGCGACCTTTTTCAAGTCGTTGAGGGGCCGGGAGAGCTGGACCCTTTCTATTGATCGACAGCCGGACAGACCAATGACCACTGCGCCTTCTCACCTTACGCTCTATAATACCCTTACCCGCCAAAAAGACAGGTTTGTTCCTTTGGATGAGGCCCGTGTGTCCATGTATGTCTGTGGACCGACCGTCTACAATCACGCACATATTGGAAATGCGCGCCCGGCGGTGGTGTTTGATGTGCTGGCGCGGGTGTTACGCCGCCTTTATGCGCAGCTTGTCTACGTGCGCAACATTACCGACATTGAAGATAAGATCATCGACAAGGCGCGCGATGAGGGTGTTGAGATTTCAGTCATCACAGAGCGTTACGCAGATATTTATAGGGCCGATATGGGCGCGCTTGGGGTGGCCCGTCCCGATGTTGAGCCTTTGGCAACTGAGACGATCCCTGAAATGATTGCGATGATGGAACGTCTGATTGCAGCCGGACATGCGTACGAAGCTGATGGCCATGTGCTTTTTGATGTGCCGAGCTTTGCCGGCTATGGCTCCCTGTCGCGCCGTCCGATGGATGAGATGATTGCGGGTGCGCGGGTGGAAGTAGCTCCCTACAAAAAAACCCCGAGCGACTTTGTGTTGTGGAAGCCAAGCACCGGCGACCAGCCGGGGTGGGAGAGCCCCTGGGGTCGGGGCCGTCCGGGCTGGCATATTGAATGTTCCGCCATGATCGAGAAACATCTGGGGGAGACGATTGATATTCATGGTGGAGGGATCGACTTGCAGTTTCCGCACCACGAGAACGAGCTGGCCCAGAGCCTGTGCTCCCATGAAAACGCGCCGTTTGCCCGCTACTGGCTGCACAATGGCTTTGTAAATATGAACTCGGAGAAAATGTCCAAGTCTCTGGGCAATGTTTTGTTGGTGCATGACCTGATTAAGGTTGCTCCGGGAGAGGTGATCCGTCTTGCGTTGCTGAACGCTCACTACCGTCAGCCGTTGGAGTGGAACGACGATGTGTTGCCTCAATCCAGGGCAATGCTCGACCGGCTTTATGGGGCCATACGCCACCTTGGGGATGTGGTGCCTGTGGATGAGGATGTGGTGCCGGAGGCTTTTCTCGGTGCGCTGCTCGATGACCTGAATACGCCAAAGGCATTGTCTGAGCTTTTTGTTCTTGCCAAAAAAGCCAATGTTGCAACAGATGAGGGGGAGAGAGCGCGGCTCAAGGCGGCGCTTATCCAGTCAGGCCTGTTGCTGGGGATTTTGCAGCAAGATGCCAATAAGTGGTTTGAGGGGGAAGGGCGTGGGACCCCGGACCTTGATGCAGCGGCGATTGAGGCCCAGATAGAGGCCAGGAACGCGGCGCGCGCTGCCCGGGACTTCGCGGAGGCCGACCGTATTCGCGACGCGCTGGCGGACGCTGGCGTGTTGATTGAAGATGGCCCTGAGGGCACAAAATGGAAGTTGGCGAGATAGAGCATTTCCAGGAAAAGTGGCTTCCGGTTTTCCGTCCGGAAATGCGTTCTTAAAGTTTGATGAAACATGCTTGATGAAATTTACAATCAGCGCATCTTGAAGCTGGCGGCGGATATTCCCCGCATCGGCCAGTTGGACACGCCAGACGGTAAGGCCACGGCGGTCTCCAAGCTCTGCGGCTCTAAAGTGAGCGTGGAAGTGAAGATGGAGGGCGGCATCGTTACTGACTTTGCCCATGACGTGAAAGCCTGTGCGTTGGGACAGGCTTCCTCTTCCATCCTCGCGGCCCATGTGGTGGGTTCCACGTCAGTAGAACTTTATGAGTTGCGCGATGCCATGCGGGCGATGCTGAAAGAGGGGGGTGACCCACCGGGCGGTAAGTGGGTCGACACAGAAGTGCTGACCCCCGTGCGCGACTACAAGGCCCGCCACGCCTCCACGCTGCTGACGTTCGAGGCTACGTGTGACGCCGTGGATGAAGCAATGGGTGGTGCCCCCGTTGCTGACTAGAAAATCAGGCTCGTTTACCTTCCGGTCAAACTTCTGATATAGATTGATCTCTTCAGAGGGTGAGAGATGAACTGCTTTGCGCAAAATTCTGGTCTGGGCGGGTGTGAAAACGCATCTGTGACAGCCTGCGCGCTGACCACAACCACCACGCTCACTATCACCGGCTCGGCCTGATCCCGAGCCAGCAATTCTGGAGCTTGCGCTTCGTTTGCCCAAAAACCCTATAATTTCACGATTTGCGCCCTCTTTGCTTTGGAGCGCCTGTTGAGCGGTGTGGATTTACCGGATAGTTAGGGCATGAGGATTTTTTGCGAATCCTGTGCGACCAAATTTGAGGATGTTCCCCATGCGGCGTAGCCCGCTCGCCTATCTTCTGCTGGGACTGGTTCAGCTTTATCGCTGGACCCTGTCGCCCCTATTGGGTCCGAAATGCCGGCATATGCCGAGCTGTTCGGAATATGCCCTGATTGCGGTGCGGGCGCATGGTGCCTGGCGGGGTGGCTGGTTGGGACTGTCGCGCATTGCGCGGTGTCACCCGTGGGGATCTCATGGTTTTGACCCGGTGCCGGAGGTGTTGGTCAGCCAGCCTTTCTATGCGCCGTGGCGATACGGCCACTGGTCGCGCACGCTTCGTGACGACAAGCCTGATCGACAGAAGCTGCCATGTTCACATTGAGACATGGCTGGAAGGAAGAATGAGATGATTAAGCTGACAATGCCAGATGGATCGGTGCGCGAGGAAAGCGAACCGATTGATGGCTTTCAACTGGCAAAGAGCATTTCCAACTCGCTGGCAAAAAAGGCGATAGCGCTCAAGATTGACGGGGTGGTGGACGACCTGTGTACGGTGATTGACCGGGACGTAAGTGTTGAGATCATCACTGCCAATACGCAAGCCGGTGTTGAGTTGCTTCGCCATGACGCAGCGCATGTGATGGCGGAAGCGGTGCAGGAGCTTTTTCCCGGCACGCAGGCGACGATTGGTCCGGTAATCGAGAACGGATTTTTCTACGATTTTGCACGGGACGAACCTTTTCATCTTGATGATCTGGAAAAGATTGAAAAGAAGATGAAGGAGATTGTTGACCGGGACGAGAAAATCATTCGCGAAGTCTGGGCGCGGGATGAAGCAGTCGCCTATTTTGAGAAGATAGGGGAGACCTACAAGGCGGAGATCATTGCGGGGATTCCGGCCGGGGAAGATGTGCGCATCTATCGTCAGGGGGATTGGCTGGATCTGTGCCGGGGGCCACATCTGCCCTCCACGGGGAAGTTGGGCAAGGCATTCAAGCTGACAAAACTTGCAGGTGCCTATTGGCGCGGCGATAGCAAGAACGAGATGTTGCAGCGTATCTACGGCACTTGCTGGGCGAGTGAGCGGGAACTCAAGCAGTACATTCTCATGATAGAAGAGGCTGAGAAGCGCGATCACCGCAAGATCGGTCGTGAGATGGACCTGTTCCACTTTCAGGAAGAGGCACAAGGTTCTGTCTTCTGGCATCCAAAAGGGTTTGTGATTTTCAACCAGTTGGAAGCCTATATTCGCCGACGTCTTGATGCATCCGGCTATCAGGAAGTGAAGACACCTCAATTGATGGCAGCTAAATTATGGGAGCAGTCGGGACACTGGGGAAAGTATCGCGAAAACATGTTCGTGGTTCCTGACGAAGTTCCGAATACGGAAGATGAGGGCGCTATTTTTTCGGGCAAGGCAGACCTTTTGGCGATTAAGCCGATGAACTGTCCGGCGCATGTTCAGATATTCAATCAGGGTATCAAGTCGTACCGGGACCTGCCGATGCGTATGGCGGAGTTTGGATGTTGCCACCGGAACGAGGCTCACGGTGCGCTGCACGGGCTGATGCGCGTACGGCAGATGACCCAGGATGATGCACATGTTTTCTGTACAGAGGAGCAGATACAATCGGAGACAGAGCATTTCGTCCACCTGCTTTATTCGGTTTATGAGCAGCTAGGGTTTTCGGATGTTGTTATTCGGCTGGCGACCCGCCCGGAAAATTTCGGCGGTACAATTGAACGCTGGGACGCCGCTGAGAAAGCTCTTGGTGATGCGTTGCGGGCAACCGGTCGTGACTTTGTCATGGCGGAGGGCGAGGGGGCCTTCTATGCGCCAAAGCTTGAATTCCATCTGAAAGATGCCATTGGGCGTTCGTGGCAGGTTGGCACATTGCAGCTCGACTATGTTTTGCCAGAGCGCCTCAATGCGACCTATGTGACAGAAGATGGGTCCCGGAAACATGCTGTTATGCTGCACCGGGCCATTCTTGGAACACTTGAGCGTTTCATTGGCATCATGATCGAAAGCTGTGCCGGCAGGCTTCCCCTGTGGCTGGCCCCGGTACAGGCGGTTGTAGCGACCATCACGTCTGATGCGGATGCCTATGGGCAAGAGGTTATCAAAGAGCTTCGGGCCGCAGGTTTGCGTGTTGAGATCGACACGCGCAACGAGAAGATCAACTATAAAGTGCGTGAACATTCTGTCGGCAAGGTGCCCGTGATCCTGGTCGTCGGCCGTAAAGAGGCGGAAGAGAAAACGGTTTCGATACGGCGCCTCGGCTCGAAGAACCAGACGGTTGTGAGTGTTGAGGAGGCAGTTGCAGCTCTTTACAATGAAGCCCTGCCGCCTGACCTGAAGCCTGCCGTTACGGGCTGACGGGTAACGAGAAATTGGATGGGTTAAAAGCGATGCCAGAAGGCAAGCCTGAGCCCTGTCTCCTTCAACACGTTACGCCCGATAAATGTTCTGAACGCGGCACCTTCGATGGCAAAGCCCGGCTGGAGCGTGTGCACCACGGCGAGCTCTCCTTTGCTCGACCAGTAGTGTCCCAAGGGCGAAGGGGTGCGGCCGAGGGAATTTCGGCTCGATGATTTCAGCATGACGAGCCAGGCCTCACCGAAGTTCAGCCCCAGAGTTGTATCAACTCTGGCTTCAGCCGGGCGGATCCCGGCGCGGTATCTGTAGGCGATGCGTGTCTCCGTGAAGCCGTTCAGCCCTAGAAAGGCGACGAAAGGGGCGCCGGTTGTTACCCCCACTTCGTAATCCATATCGCCGGGGCGGGAAGCGGCCGGGTCATCTCCCCCATTGGCCGCATGGCGGATGGCGACCACGTCCAGTGAGTAAAGCGTCTCCTCCCAGGTGAAAAGGTAGGCCCGGGCACCTATTTCGATGCTTCGCCAGGCACTGTCGGTAAACTGTTGTCCCAGCGTCTCGGTCTGATCGGTGGAACGGATTATTTTTCCGATGGCGGTAATCTGCGGGGTAAGCCCGTGCTCGACATAAAGCTGGGTCTCTGTTTTTCGGAACCGGCCACGCGAAACCGCATTTCCCGTGGGGTCAAATTGACGGGGGGCGAGTGATTGGGAAACCGAGGAAATGATGAGGGTTGTTCCATCGGGTTGCGGCCAGGCACCAGCCTGAACAGCGGTTAGGACCGTGCAGGCGTGGATGGCAACGAAAACAGAAACAAATAGCAGTCTTTTTCTTTGGCCCCTCATAACAAAACGATTGTTTTATTTTATCTTCAAGTCCAGAGAAATTAATGCGAACGGTTTGCAACTGAAAGGCATCTTCCTATATGCAAGAGCATCAACTGGATGAAAGGATTCCTTATGTCAGAGATGATTGATCTGCTTTTGACGCGGCGTTCCGTTGTTGCGGCAAGTATGACCCAGGAGGGGCCGGGTGAGGCGGAGCTAAAGTCCATTCTGGCCGCAGGTCACCGGGTCCCGGACCACGGGAAGCTCGGGCCCTGGCGGTTCATTCTCTTTGAAGGGGATGTGCGGGCAGCCTTTGGGGCGGTGCTTCGCGAGGCATATCTGGCGGCGGAGCCGGAGGCGGGTGAAGAACGCGCGGACCTTGAAGCGCTCCGGTTTTTGAGGGCACCCACTGTTGTAGCTGTCATTTCGCGGGTGACGGCAGGCATCAAAATACCCGAGTGGGAACAGACGCTGGCAGCGGGTGCTGTGTGTCAGAATATGCTGGTTGCTGCCTCCGCACTTGGTTATGCCTCACAGTGGCTGACTGAATGGTATGCCTATGATGAGATGGTTGGAGCGGCGCTGCGCTTGTGTGAAGGCGAGCGCGTTGCCGGGTTCATCTATCTGGGGGGGCGTGCAGGGCACCTGAGCGAGCGGGTGCGCCCGGACCTTGAGGAGCGTATTTCGCGGTGGGAAGCGCTTTAGCCGATCACCTTTTGGGTGGGGGAGCGCCTACAATCCCGCCATCCTCGCGCATCGCCACGGCGCGGGCCTGACGCAGACCGGCGTTGAGCTTGTCTGAAGGTTTTTCTCCAATGCGGGCACGGCTTTTGGCCTTGGGCTTGCCGGACAGAAGAACGGGAAAAATGATGCTCACCGCCAGGACGCCGACGATAAGGCCCGCAAGAGAACTTTGCTGGTACACGCTGAAAGTAGCGTAGGCACCCGCTGCCACCAAAAAAGTGACGATAATGTATCTGACGGTTTTCACGGCTTAAACCACTCCTTGAGAGGACTGTTCTTCGGGCTCAATATCGTCCGCAAAGTGTAGCAGAGCCTGTCTCCAGAGCCAGCTTTGCGTTCAGCTCTTATCCCATATTGAGGAAAACCTTTCCTTTTTTCCAAGCAAGACCTGCGCCGGAGACTGTTTGTCAATATGGCCAATCAGGTTGAGATAGGTACCAAAGCCACACAAATCCTGGAGCCGAGGTGTGAATGTTTTCACCGTATCCAGCGCGATGCCCAGTTGCTGATTTTCCTGCTGACGAATAAAGCCGGCGCAGTAGTTCATGGCCAGCCCGATCCGGCGTTCTCCCGTCTGGTTTTCGCCTCCGCCGTGCCACAGCGATCCATTCCAGACAAGGACTGACCCTCGTTTCATTTCGGCTGCAATGCTGTCGTAGTGAATGTCTGGTCCGTATTCAGGAAAACTGTCAAAAATGTGCGAGTTGGGGACTAGACGGGTTGCGCCGTTTTCTTCCGTGAAGTCGGTAAGTGCCCACATGGAGTTGCAGACCAGTGCCTTATGGGGACGCGCCATTGCAATGACCTGGTCGTCTGCATGAATGGGCTGGGGTGTTTCGCCAGGCGCAATGGCTATGGAGGAGAGCGAGGAGATGAGGCAGCCCTCGTCCAGCACCCCTTCCACAATTGGCAGGATATTTTTGTGGACCGGGATTTTCTGAAAGACAGGATGTCGTGCAAGTAGGTTGTAAATGCGTACTGTTTTGTGACCTTCAAAAAGGTTCCCGGCGGGGACAATCCCGTCGGTCTTTTCAATGTCCTCCAAAACCCCGCAAATCTCGGCTGCGAGATTTACATCAAACGCCTTCTCGATGATCGTATAGCCCTGTTCCTTAATTTCGTTGAGATGGGTCTGTTTTTGTCTCTCGTTCAATTTTCTACCCCGGTTGTGTGTTAGCAGTTTGTGCGCGGGCGATGAGTTGCTCAGCCTGCCTCAGATGAGGTCGGTCCAGCATCTTGCCGTCGAGCGCAATGACACCGGGGTTGCCTGCATCTGCAAAAACTTTAATGACGGCATGGGCCTCTGCAAGGTCAGCGTCTGAGGGTGTGAAGACAGTATTGATGATGGGTATCTGGGCAGGGTGGATAGCCAGTTTTCCTGTAAAGCCATCGCGGATGGCGGCGCGCGTTTCCTCCTCCAGTTCTTTGTCGTCCCGGAAGTTTTTGCAGATGCCATCAATGGGCATGACGTTTGCCGCAACGGCGCCCAACAGACAAAGTGTTCGGGCTAATTGATACGGGTGTGTGTAGAACCCGGCCTCGTCGCGGTTAGTGCGCGCGCCAAGGTCAGCGGAAAGGTCTTCGGCTCCCCATGTCATGGCAAAAAACCGGTTGCTGACACCCCCGTAGGTTCCCAGATTGAACAGAGACGCAGCGGTTTCAGTTGCTACGTTCATGAGTTTTGTGGATCCGGCGTCAAGGCCGTGCTGCTTTTCCAGCCGCGTGAGCTGTTGACAGACTTTGGCAATGCAATCGCCTGAGATTGTTTTGGGAACGAGGATCGCATCGGGTCTGGCGGGAACCGTCTCCGCAAGGTCCTGCTCCCAGAACGCGGTATCGAGGGCATTCATACGGACGATTAACATCTGCCTGCCGTCGGTTGGGCGGTTTGCCAAAAACTCTGCGGCGGTTGTACGCGCGGCGGCCTTGTTAGCGGGCACCACGGCATCCTCCAGGTCGAGGATGAGCGCATCGGCACCAGACCCGGTGCCTTTCGCAAGTTTGCGGTCACTGTCAGCGGGCACGAAGAGAAATGAGCGCATGGACTACCCTTCCGTTTCAGCGATCATAAAGGCCTGCCGGGTACACATGGCAACAACTTCCTCCCGCTGATTGATCCCTTTGTGCTCGAACGTGACAATGCCTGCTTTGGGGCGTGATTTGGAACGGCGTTTGGAGAGGACTTTTGTTTCGACCCGTACCGTGTCGCCGTGAAAAACGGGATTAGGGAATGATATATCTGTCATGCCCAGATTGGCGATGGTGGTACCGTGGGTGGTGTCGTGGACAGAAATGCCGATTATCAGGCCCAGGGTGAAGAGGCTGTTGACCAGCGGTTTGCCGAATTCGGTCTGCGTTTTCGCGTAATGGTGGTCCAGGTGAAGGGACGCAGGGTTCATGGTCATTGCGGAGAAAAGCGTGTTGTCGGTTTCCGTAATGGTGCGATGAATAGCGTGTTGAAAGACGTGACCTTCCTCAAACTGCTCGTAATAGATACCGGGCATATTGTCCCCTGTTGGTCGTTGTGGCCTGTTGTCTGTGCGTTTCCTTGAGTAAGTTATACGAGAAAATGGTTGGGAGGGCAGGTTTTGGATTTTGAATTTTCGGCCGATCAGGTCGCAATCCGTGAGGCTGTTGCGAAGGTTTGCAGCAAGTACGGTGATGACTACTGGCTGGCGCGTGATACGGATGGCGTCTTCCCTGAGGCGTTTGCAGCCGACATCGCTGCTGGCGGCTGGCTCGGCGTGGCCATGCCCGAAAAATATGGTGGGGCGGGGCTTGGGGTCACGGAGGCGGCCATCGTCGCGCAGACCATTGCGCAATCGGGGGCCTGTTTCTCAGGCGCGTCCGCCGTCCATATCAATCTGTTTGGCCCCATGCCGGTTGTGGTGTTCGGGACGGAGGAGCAGAAGTCGCGCACTTTGCCCGCGCTGATTGCTGGGACAGACCGGTGCTGCTTTGGTGTGACGGAACCAGATGCCGGGCTCAACACGACGGCGATTACAACCAGAGCCGAGTGGGACGGTGATGTTTATGTGGTGCATGGCCAAAAGATGTGGACCTCGATGGCGCAGAGCGCCAACAAGATACTCCTGTTAGCGCGAACGACGGCCAGGGAAAATTGTGCGAAATCCACGGACGGTCTCAGTCTTTTCTATACAGACCTTGACCGGGGTGGGGCGAGCGAGGTTCGCGAGATCAGCAAAATGGGTCGAAAAGCTGTGGATTCCAACGCAGTCTTTTTCGACGGCTTGCGCGTTCCCAAAGCTGATCTGATCGGGGAGGAAGGCCGGGGCTTTTCCTATCTGCTTCATGGGCTCAACCCGGAACGTATTCTAATTGGGGCCGAAGCGGTGGGGATCGGTAAAATCGCATTGGAAAAGGCAACAGCCTATGCCCGCGACCGGGAAGTTTTTGGCCGTGCGATAGGGCAGAACCAGGCGATCCAGCACCCGCTTGCCAAGGCCTGGGTGGAGCTTCAGGCGGCTGACCTTATGGTTTTCAAGGCGGCGGCTGTGTACGATCGGGGTGAGGCGTGCGGCGCGGAAGCAAATGCAGCAAAGTATCTGGCTGCCGAAACCGCTTTCAGGGCTTGCGAGACCGCCATAATGACCCATGGCGGTATGGGATATGCTCGGGAATTTCACGTTGAACGTTACTTGCGTGAAGTAATAATTGCGAGAATAGCACCAGTAAGCCGAGAGCTTATTTTGAGTTTTATTGCAGAGCGTGTGCTCGATTTACCCAAATCTTATTGATTGAATACTTGTGGTGAACTATGTATTTTCTCTCGACTTGAGTCGCTGGACTCGAAGGATACGTTGCGGAAATTTCTGCTTTGGGGGGAGTGTCGTGCGTCTTTTGCGTGAGGGTAAGCGTTGGAATGGGGCTGTCGTTGGCTTGTTTGGTGCGATTGCGGTTATGGGATGCCTGAATTCTGTTCTGCAACTCAGCCGGTATGGCAGAGAAGTTGAAGAGTATTTTAGTTCCGGCGACCAGGCTATGATTGCTGTCTGGCTTGTTTTGCTCGTTGTGTGGTCGCTTGTGCTGGGCCTGGCGGTGGGGGTCGGGGCCGGTCGCTGGTTGTACGGGGCTGGCGCCCGCGCGGGATCAATGGCACCTTCTGACTGATATGCCGGACACCTTTGAGCTTCACCCACGTCTTGATGCAGACACTTTTTTTGTCTCGGACTGGCCTTTGTGCCGGGTCCTGTTGATGGATGACGCGCGTTTTCCGTGGCTCATTCTGGTGCCACGCCGGTTGGCCTTGCGCGACTTTGACGAAATTTCCCCGGGCGACAAATCAACCTTTCTGGGCGAGATTGACCGGGCAAGCCGGGCCTTGCGTACCGTTACGTCCGCCGAGAAGCTCAATGTTGCAGCGCTTGGCAATATGGTTCCGCAACTTCATGTGCATATCGTCGCGCGTTTTGCCGCCGATGCGGCGTGGCCCCGGCCGGTATGGGGGGAGGGGGAGAGAGCTCCCTACGCACCCGGTGGTGCTGAAGCGCTGGTGGCCCGGATCACGGACACTGCCGGTTCATGAGCGCCTGTTTGTTTGCGTTTGAAACGGTCTGATGCATCTCCAGATCATGGTTAACACTTGTTTCAGGTCTCAGCGCTAGCGTTGCCGTCTGACCGGGGTGTTCGCACTCCTTCATTCGGGATCGTCTCATGCGTACATGTCTCATTGCAGATACATCGCACCTTGCACGCCGCGCCGCAGGCCGGGTGTGTAGTCGTCTGGGTTTTCAGGCGATGGAAGTAACCTCTGCGGAGGGACTTCAGAAAGCCTGTCGGCGTTTTCGCCCGGCTCTGATGCTGGTGGACATCTCGCTTGCGCCGGACAGTATCGGAGCTTTGATCGTTTCGCTCCGCTATGGGCTGGGTGGAGGGGCGGGTATTATTTTTCTCACCGGGCATGATCTGGAGGCCGCCGCAGTCGAGCAGGCGATGATTGCGGGGGCGGATGACCATATTCGCAAGCCTCTGGATGATGCGTTGCTCGCGCAGAAGCTACGTCAGTTTTCAGGGGCGGAACGGCTGGCTGTCGGCCAGTCGGATGTGTGGTCGTCAACGTTGCGCACGGTGCCTTCTCGGCCGGGTGGTGAGATTATTCAGCTCTCGGACTGGCGCTAGGAAACGAGTGTAAGTGCTTGTAAAAGAGTCTGAATTCAGGACCATCCACAGGCCAGCGGTGTTCTGACTTAAACTATCAGAAACTACCGTTAACCATATGAATTTACTTTATAATTTACCTTCGTTTATGGCTGTCCACTCGGCAACACGCTGGCGGCTTTTCTTGTAGGGCTTCAGACCTATTATTCCGATTAGGCCACCCATCGTCAGAACGATAGCAGGCAGGTAAGCCAGCGAATATCGCAACATCATTTCGTCGCCATAATAGAAATCGGTCATGGCCGCAATGGCAGATGGGCCAAGTCCCAGGCCGATGATATTGATGACGAAAATGAGAACGGCGGAAGCAAATCCGCGCATCTGGTTGGGCATGAGCTCCTGGACGGCAGCGGCAGCGGGCGCCATTGCAAAGGTTGAAAAGAAAGTGGATATAGCCAGAAGCACAAGGACCAGCGTGATATTGTCTACTAGGGGATAGCTGAGCGCGAAGGGAGCGGCAGCAAGGCAGCCCCCCGCCATGACCAGAAGTCGACCATTGTCTTTACCCATGGCAGTTACTTTGTCGCCTGCCCAGCCGCCGAGAATGACGCCTGCCGTGCCAAAGACCATGACGATTGTTCCGTAATAGACCCCCGCATCGACAATGGACCAGCCGTGGGTTCTCAGGAGAAAACTGGGGACCCAGGCAGCTACCCCATAAGCCATCATGGCTGCCATGGCGGCGCAAACATTTTGAGTGCAGAGCGTCAGACGGTTCAACCACATGTAATCAACGACTTCACTGAAAGGCAGGGGGGCAAGTTTCTCGGTACCGTCCGCATCTATCTCGGTGCGCATGTGGCCGCGCCGCTCGGGCTCTTTGATTGTCCACATCCACGCCGCAATGAAAATACCGGGAAGGCCGACGGCAATGAAGACCATTTGCCAGGGAAAAATTTCACCGATGACGGGCAGTGTGATGACACCGCCAGCGCCTACAACAGCGATTACCTGGGCACCGATAATAAGGGCCATACCCGCTCCGATATAGATGCCCATGCCATAAACGCCCAGGGCGACCCCCATGCGCTCCGGCCTGAAATAGTCTGCCAGCATGGAATAGGCTGCCGGTGACAGGGCTGCTTCTCCAACACCGACCCCCATGCGGTAGAGGAAGAGCTCCCAATAGCCGCGTGCAATCCCGCACAAGGCCGTCATGAGGCTCCATACGAGAATGCCGACTGAAATGATGACGATGCGGTTCTTGTTGTCGACCATTCGTCCGATCGGCAGGCCGATGAGTGTGTAGAAGATGGCGAATGCAAAGCCCTGCAACAGGCTCATCTCAAAATCGGAAATTCCAAGATCCCGTTTCATGGGCTGCACAAGCAAACTCAGTATCTGCCGGTCAATGAAGGAAAATGTGTAGGCGACGACAAGAACCGCCACGACGTACCAGGCGTAGATGGGGTTTGGATAAGGTTTCTCGGCCTTCAGGGGCGCGGTTGCGCCTGGTGGCGCGCTGTTTTCTTCAGTAACCCCGTTCGTTCCGGCCATGCGTGGTGTTTCCCCTGTTCCCTGAATTTGAATTGGGGGAGTTTCGGGGTTGCCGCGCGATATTGCAAGGCGGTCACCCTTATGGATTGATCTGGCACGGAGCTTGCGATCTTGAGGGCTGGGAGAAGAGAGACATGACGGTTATTTCGATAGAAATTGCAGCTTCGCCCCGGGAGGTAACCCGGGCGGTGGCGCGTGCGAGCCAGGCAACAGGGGTAGATTTTGACTATCTGATGCAGACCGCGCAGCGTGAGTCCGGGCTTGAAAGTACTGCAAAAGCAAGGACTTCCAGCGCAACTGGCCTGTTTCAGTTTATCGACCAGACCTGGCTCGACACTGTGAAGCGCAGCGGAGCGGACTTTGGTCTTGGTGATTATGCGGGCGCGATTGAGACCAGGGCTGACGGGCGGCACTTTGTTACCGATCCGAAGCTGAAAGAGGAAATACTTGCCGAGCGATACAATCCGGTCAGTGCGGCGTTGATGGCGGGGGCATTGACGCGGGGCGCACAGACCCGGATGACGTCGGAGCTTGACCGTGAGGTGAGCAACGGTGAGCTGTATATGGCTCATTTTCTGGGGACTAGGGGCGCGATTGAATTTATCCAGGCGACCGAGGTGGCACCAGGGCGACAGGCGGCGGAGCTTTTTCCACGCGCGGCGGCGGCCAACAAACCCATTTTTTATGATGAGGTAGGTCGACCGAAGTCGATGCGGGAGGTTTATCGAAATCTGATCGCAAAACATGGCGATGTGCAGGGGGCGTCCTCGCCCGCGCTGCCTGGAGATGAGATCACGCCTGCGCCGTCGCGGCCTTTCGAGCCGGTTCAAGTACGGGTCGCGAGCGGGTATGGGAGGCCGATCATGCAGCTCAGCCCGATGATTGTCAGTATTCTGGCTTCTCTCGATGTGCCCACCCGGGCAAACGATGACGAGAAAACCCGTCCGTCGTATGTCAATGACCGTAGACCTGACGATATTTTTGCGCGCGTTTCGTGACCCTTACGCAACAGCACCAGAGGCTTTCAGGGCCGCCCATTGCTCGTCTGTTACCCCTGCTGCTTTCAGCACCTCCTCGGTGTGTTCTCCCAATTCAGGTGCTGGCTGTTTGATCCCGTCCTCAACGTTTGAAAATCGGATGGGGCCAGCTGGTGAGCGGAAGGCCGGTTTGCCATCCGGTCCTGCAATATCCACAAAAGCACCCGCAGCTTCGGCCTGGGGGTCTGCGACAACTTCGGCGGGGTGTTGCATGGGCGACCATATCTGATCCTCCGCATCAAGGCGTTCGCGCCAATAGTCGAGATCGTGTTCTCCGAAGGCTGCATCAAGAATATCCACCAATGCTGCGGCGTGTGTGCGCCTTGCTTTCGGGCTCGTGAAGCGTTCGTCTTCGATCAGGTCGGGAAGCCCAACCACCCGGCAGACACCCGCCCAGTCAGCTTGTCCCTGACGGGGAACGAGGGCAATCCAGTGATTGTCTCTGGTCAGGAAGAAGTTGGAAATCGGGTTGATGGCTTCGTGCCGTGATTTTGACGAAGCCAGCTTGCCATACATGAGCTGGATGGACATGTCGGAACCGCCTGTGTAGATGCCGGTGCGCAGTAGCGATGCTTCCACAAGGCGACCGCTTCCGGTGCGGTCACGCTCAATGATGGCGGCGAGAATACCCGAGACCGTTGCCAGGGCGGTGGTGTGATCGCCGTTGGCCATACGCAAGGGGGCAGGCTCCCGCCCTTTAGGGGTTGCCATGCGACCAATGCCTGAACGGGCATAAAACGCGGCGACGTCAAAGCCCGGTTTATCGCGGTCCGGACCGGTCAGGCCGTAGCCCGTGACGCTGGCGTAGATCAGTTTAGGGTTGACGGCCTTCAGGCTCTCGTAGTCGAGGCCGGCACGCTCAAGCCCACCGGGGCGCACGTTGGTCAGAAAAACATCTGCGCCAGCCACCAGGTTCTTCAGAGCGGCAACGCCTTCGGGTTTTCCGGTATCGAGGGCAACGCCCTTTTTTCCTCGATTGTCGATTGTGAAGACGGGATTTCCGGCCAATCCTTCGGCGGCGATGTTGGTGAGAAAAAGACGCATGGGGCATCCGTGCAGCGGTTCGACCTTGATAACGTCGGCGCCCCAGTCGGCCATGATGCCGCCAGCCCCTGGTGCTGCGATGTAGGTTGCCATTTCGATGACGCGAATGCCTTTAAGCATAAGATAATCTCCGGTTACGGCGCTTGTCGGCGCTGCTAAGTTGCTGTTGGCGGCGGATCATCCATGAATCTGGCATAGTGTCAAAGTATGCTGTTTCCCCCGCTTTGACCTGCCGTGGTAGGCTGGGTTACGGATGACTGGAGCGACGCTGACATTGCAGCCTTTGCGGTGAGACTAAAAGAGCTGAGGCAGGAACTCGAAGGCGTGCGGGAAAAGGCCAAAGGTGCCAGCGATATTGTGCAACTCGATCAGCAGAGTGTGGGGCGATTGAGCCGAATGGACGTGCTGCAAAATTAGGCGATGGCCCAGGAAACCGAACGACGTCGATTGTTGGATCTGCGCAAGATTGAAGCGGCGCTTGCGCGGATAGGCGAAGGTGAGTTTGGATGTTGTGCGGTCTGTGGAAACCCGATCCAGTATGCACGTCTGGAAATTGATCCAGCAGTGGCAACATGTGTTGGACATGCCAAATAGTGGCATCAACCGGAAGAGAGTTTGATAGTGAGTGTGGTGGAGATGGGTTCAGGAAAGGCCGATAAAGTGAAGTTTGTTGTGTCGATGATTGTTTGGCCAGGGCTTCTTACGCTCGCTCTTGTATTGACGTCATGGGGGATGACCACGGAGTATCCGATCCTCTTTTTCAATCTGATTTATGTCAGCTTTGCCCTCACAGTCGGCATTTTCGAACGGCTTACGCCCTACGAGACATTGTGGCTCAAGGATGACAAGCAGACGTCTGTAAATTTAGCACATACGCTACTCAACAAAGGGGTGGTTCAAATTCTGGTCGTGGTCGTGGTCGTGGTCGCGGTGACGGTAGGGGTAGCGGGGGCAGTACAGCCCGCCGCAGGGTCGACCGGGGGGTTGTGGCCGGGAGACTGGCCAATGGTTCTTCAGGTCGTGCTGGGACTGGTTATTGCGGAATTTGGTCTTTACTGGGCACACCGGCTTGCGCACGAATTCCCAATTTTGTGGCGTTTCCATGCAGTGCACCACTCGGTGACGCGACTGTGGTTCATCAATACGGGACGTTTTCATTTTGTGGACACTGTCTTCAGTATTGTGCTGAGCCAGCCGCTTTTGTTTCTGCTAGGTGCACCGATGGAAGTGTTTTTGTGGGTGAGTGCCTTCACGGCGTTTGTGGGCATTCTGACACACTGCAATATCGAAACCCGGACAGGGCCTCTCAATTACATTCTCAATACGCCCCGCTTGCACCGCTGGCACCATTCGATGGTGCTGGAAGAGGGCAACAAGAATTACGGGGAAAACCTGATGGTTTGGGACCTGATATTCGGGACCTACTTTAACGTTGATCGCAGACCGCCGGCTGAGATCGGTATCCAGGGGCCGATGCCATCAAGCTTCAAAGGCCAACTCTTTCAGCCGTTCAGAGGTGTGGGCCGGTAGGAAATACCGACATCGTAAAAACAGCCCGGGCCGAGCTGGGTATTTAATCATGATGTTTTCAAGATCAACCTTTGATGCTGTCTAAGGAGGGGCGAAACCCCCACGGAACCTGGGGATTGCGGAGGGTTGTTAAATCAATCCTGTCTTGTTTTGGCGTGAAACGCAGAGGAGTTTGTTAACCGGCGTTTGTTAAGCTGTAACAGATTGACCCATTGAACCGCAGGTGCACACGTTGCATTTGCCGGAAGGGAGACAGGCTATGGTTCCCGAACTTGATTTGAGTGCGTTGGATGTGGCAAGCCTTGCTGGCGAAACTTCTCCTGAGACCAAGGCGACCATCGGCGCGAAGGTAGCCGCGCGGTTTGGAAATGTTCTTATCACCTCGCGTGAACGGGAACTTTCGCATGAAATCCTTGAATATCTTGTTCACGATACGGCGGAGCTGGTGCGTGCAAGCCTCGCCCGCTCGCGGTGTAACCTGCCTGGCGCGCCTAAGGATATTATTGTGTCGCTGGCATCCGATATTGATGCTATCGCGCTGCCTGTGCTTGAAGCATCGTCGGTGCTGGAAGATACGGACCTGCTTGACATAGTGCGAAAAGGGTCGGCTGCAAAGCAAACCGCAATTGCGAGACGTCCTGATGTTTCCGAGGACCTGTCCGACGCGCTGGTGCTATCCGACAATCGCGACGTGATTGCGCGGCTTGTCAGTAACGAGGGGGCCGTTTTCCGGGACGAAACGCTGGTTAAGGTTGCTGACAGGTATGGCGGTGATGATTTTGTCGCGGAACGCCTGGTGAGGCGTGAAGACCTGCCGGTGACCGTTGTTGAGCGGTTGATTAGTGCGGTATCAGATGAGCTGCGCAGTTATCTTGTGGACCGGCATAATATTGCTCCGGAAGTTGCTTCTCAGCTCATTCTGGAAAGCCGCGAACGGACTACCGTCGATCTTATGGAGGGTGTTGAGAGCGACGATATACCCAAACTCATTCAACAATTGTCGAAGAGTGGCCGGTTAACCCCCTCCCTTATTCTTAGAGCAGCGTGCATGGGAGAAATGCGTTTCTTTGAAGCGGCCATGGCGCAACTGGCGGGTGTACCTGAGGCGAAGAGCATGGCCCTCATTCATGATGATGGACCGCTCGGGCTCAAAGCGTTGTTTGCGCGGGCCCATATTCCGCAAGTTTTACTGCCGGCGTTCAGAGCGGCGGTGGGCATTTATCGTGAGATGGAATACACAGGTGCGGATAATGACAGGCCCCATTTTCGACTGTTGATGCTGGAGCGCCTGCTCACCAGCTATGAAGACCTGGAGGGGGACGACCTTGACTTCCTGCTGGGTCGGATGTCCCGTCTTTCGGACCTTGAACATACGGAAAGCAGCGCCGCATAAGCTAGTTGAAATGGTGCTCATGGAGCGCAGTCCGGGTGTTAGCCCGGACCGGGCAGGGAATTGCGACGACCACTGAACGTGTTTAGGGCAATGCGGCTGCGTGTTCGGTGATCGGGGTATCTGAGTTGGGTGTCTTGTTTGAGGGTGTTGCGCGGCCGCCGGTTGAGCTTTTTCCTGAAGTGGGCAAAATCAAGAGGTCCGGGTCTTCGAGGTTAGCTCTGGCTCTGGCGAGCGTATCGGCGCGAGCGGGACGCTCGTCCATTATTACCGGCATGAACCAATCGGAGGACCACGTGCAGAGGCCCTCAAACGTGTCTGGGTGATGTATGAATGTGCCCTGGGCTGCGCTGAACCCCATGTTGGCGAGAGGTTTTATTGTGTCTATATCTTCAACGCGTGTGGCTGTCATTGATAGCCCTTCGCGGATTGCGATGTTGAGGCGTTCGGCGATGATGCCTTTGTGAGATTTCGCGACACTACGGGCAAATTTTATGAGACCCGTCCCTCCTATTTTCAGTTCGGTGAAATGCGTGGAGGTAATTTTTTCGGGGGGCAGAAGGTCAAGACCGGACGTTTCGAGGGTGATCTGAATGCCGTGTGCCTTCAGTTCCTTTAATGCCTCAAGCCGTTGATCCGTTTTTGTGGTCAAGGCTGCTTCGGGGACGTCTATTGCGATGGCCTCTGTGGGGAGGGCATAGGCCGCAAACAGGTCACTCATCTGCTGTAACAAATCCGGATTGTCGATGTCGTTTGCGCCGAGGTTGATTGTGACGGTCCAGTGCCGTCGATCAGAGCGCCACAGAGAAGCAACGCGCGCGGCCTCATGCATCATCAGACCGCTCAGGTCTTCCATGCGTCCTGCGGCCGCTACAAAACCCAGAAACTCGCCGGGCAGGAGTGTTCCAAGTTCCGGATGGTACCAGCGAACGTAACTTTCAACGCCTAGTGTTCGCCCATCGATCAGAGAAATTTTGGGTTGAAACACTGCGGCGAAATGACCTTCGGTAAAAGCGAGGTCCAGATCGTCGTTGGTTAAAGGGCATAAGTTGTCATACATGGTCATCAACATTCGGGTGGAGTAACGGATGGCCCGAGGGCCGTAATTCACTTTTGAGGCTACAGTGCGCACGTTAGGATGGCGTCAAATAAGTCGTGAAATTTGAGGAAAACTGTCTCTATTTTCGGGGGTACAAACCCCGGCGCGCGAGGAAAATTAGAGGAAAACCAGATGCGGGGAGGAAGGCTCTGCACTTGGAGTGCGGTGCGAATGTGACCGGGAGAAAGCCCTGGTTAACTGGAGGCGCCCGCTTGAATGTGTGCAATTACTGCTTCCAGTTCGCAAGCAAGCGCCTGGGCTGTCTGATTTGTTTCGTCGCGGATTTCGTCTCGCAAGGCCGCCTTGATCGCATTGATGTGGCTCGCTGCGAGGGTTGCTACGGACTGCCAGTCGAAGTCCTTAATGCCCAGCAGGTGACATAGGGAGGCCGCGATACGCCCGACTATCGGATAACCCAGGGTTGCGGCCTGACCTTTAAGGTCGTGGGCACGACGGAACAGTTCACTGGCTGCGCCGGGGTCCGTCGGGTTTTTGCACCATTCAGCGTGCGCAACTACGAGATCGTCGATTTCCTCTTCGATCCATACCGCGAACTCTTCCCGCATATTATCGAGGGCCTTTTCCGCACGGGCAATCAACTCCTCGCGCGAGAAACGGGCAGGCCGGAGCTTTTTCGACAATGCCAGATTGGCCTGTACCATTACCTGAAGGTCCTATCGTTTACCCATAAGAGCTACCCCACCCAGGTGAGATACCAGGGCATTTGGAAGAAAGGCTATAATGGCAAGTTTAACAATTTGTTATGGAAGGCTGATCCTGCCCGGAGGCGCTTTGAGGGATGTTTTGCGCTAGTTGAGGAATTGCTCCCGCAGGATACGTTCGTCGAGGCTATGGCTTTCATCAAACATCATCAGAAGTTTGATGGAGCGGTCGGTGGCGATGCGAACGTTGGCCACATTACGTACCTCTGTATGGTCGGCAACAGCGCTGACGGGGCGTTTTTCGGCCTCAAGGACCTCAAAACGAACTTCGGCGGCGTTGGGCAGGAGGGCACCGCGCCAGCGTCGGGGGCGAAAAGCGCTGATGGGGGTGAGGGCCAGCAGCTCCCCACCGATGGGGATAATGGGTCCTTGCGCTGAAAAATTGTAAGCCGTGCTTCCTGCAGGGGTTGAGACCAGCACGCCATCACAAACAAGCTCCGGCATCCGCTCTTTGCCATCAATGAAGATACGGATTTTTGCGGCCTGATGCGTTGCGCGCAGCAGGGACACTTCGTTGATTGCAAGTGCAGTGTGGTGGGTGCCATCCACGAGCATTGCATCCATTCTGAGAGGGTGGACTGTTGTGGTCTCTGCGGCATTCAGCCGGTTAAGCAGGTCATCGCCTTGATACTCGTTCATCAGGAAGCCGACCGAGCCACGGTTCATACCGTAGATTGGTATCTGGTGTTCCATATAGGTGTGGAGTGTCTGCAACATCAAACCATCGCCGCCCAGGGCAACGATCACGTCAGCTTCTCCTGGTTCGGCGTTGCCGTATTGAGCACTCAGTTCGGCCAGCGCATTGCGTGCCTCCGGAACGTCGGATGCAACAAATGCAATTTTTTGGAATTTCATTTTTCGGGACTTCGCTTTGAGGAACTTCATACTGTACTCGGTTTTTCCTGACCTGTTCGTGCAGCGATTGTAGGTGCGGGGCCTACTATAACTTTTCAAGTGGTTTTGGTAAGGGGCTGAATTGGGGCATTCGATTTTTCTACAGGGGCAATACCCTGAGGCGTTTTGTCTCTGCGACGGGCGGCACGAGATAGTGATAATTTCCTGCTCTGTTTAAAATGGGGTGAATATGGGGTTACTCCGCGTTTTCACATCGCCAGTGAGAAATACCCGCCGGGGTGACACGCGGCGGCTGGTTGCTGCTGTGTTTGGTATTTGGGCCCTGGTGCTCCAGTCACTGCTTCCGACAGCGGGCGCTCTTGCGTCCCAGACCGGCAATGGCTTGCTCATGGGGCTTTGCACGGTAGCGGGTTTGCAGAGCATTTTAGTTAGTTCCGACCCAGCAGAAGATGTAGATCGTCCGGCCCCCCCAAAAAATTCTGCAGGCTGTGATTTCTGTGTAACCGGCGGATGTATGAAGGGTGTCTTCTTTTGTGGGGCGACGGCAGTGTTGTCGGCAACCGAATGGATTTTGGTTGCCTGGAATATGTCTGCGTATGGTGCGGTGGTGCGCGAGACCCCTGCGGGGTTTCACGCCCGAGGACCCCCCGGTGACATAACGGATTTTATTCGCAATTCGCTTTGCTTTGAAGCGACCTCTTCCGTTTTATAGGACTTTCAACAATGATTTATCGTTCTGTGCGTCCGCGTGGCCACATTGCGGCTGCGTGTTTTGCGCTGGTCGTTTCTGTTTCCTTTTCGCCCAGTTTTGCTCACGAGCAGGTGAACTCTGAGCCTGGTGTTACGAACGCCTATGGACATGGCCCCATTGGAGTGATGGGGGATCATCTGCACCAGGAAGGCGAATGGATGTTTTCCTATCGCTTTGCGCGCATGAATATGTCGGGTAATCGGGATGGCACCAATTCTCTCAGCCCGGAAGAAATTGTGACCGGGGTTAATAATCGCTTCGCGCCGCCCGGTACCTTGCGGGTTGTGCCCACGGATATGACGATGGACATGCACATGGTGGGAGCGATGTATGCCCCTACCGATTCTGTCACCTTGATGGTGATGGGCATGTATGTGAAAAAGGAGATGGACCATGTAACGTTTGCGGGCATGGCTGGAACCACACGGCTAGGCACTTTTACAACGCGGAGTTCGGGGATCGGCGATACAATGGTGACGGGGTTGGTGCGTCTCCATGATGAAGAGGGGCACCGGGTTCATCTGAATTTGGGGGTAAGCCTGCCGACCGGGTCGATCACCGAGACGGGGCAAGTTCTTGCACCGACCGGGGCCAGGCCAACATTGCGTTTGCCTTATGCGATGCAACTTGGGTCCGGCACGTATGATTTTATGCCCGGCCTTACCTATACAAGCGAGCAGGCTAGTTGGGGATGGGGTGTGCAGTGGCATTCGACATTGCGCCTTGGTACCAACGCGGAGGACTATTCCCTTGGGGACCGGCATGAGATCACGGGTTGGGTTGCTTATCAGTTCCAGCCCTGGATTAGCCTTTCGGGACGTCTGGCTGCACGCTCGGAGGGTAAGATTGATGGCATTGACAGGCTCATTGCGGGGGCGGTTCAAACGGCCGATCCTGATAATTATGGGGGGGAACGCGTTGAGGGATTGATCGGCGTCAATTTTGTCGGTCAGTCGGGCATTCTTAAAGGGCAGCGTGTAGCCGTGGAATTTGGCGTGCCTGTCTATGAGGACCTCAATGGGCCTCAACTGAAGAACGATTACAGGCTAATGGTCGGCTGGCAGAAAGCATTTTAGGAACGGTCGTTACCCGCCGGTAAGAGACATGTGTCTCTTGATGGCGGGGGCGCTGTTCGTTCGGTCTATGATGAAGTCGTGGCCTTGCGGTTTGCGGGCAATGGCTTCGTCAATGGCGTGGGCGAGGGCGTCGGGGCCCCGCTCACGCAGGACGGTACGCAGATCGGCATCATCATCTCGGCCAAGGCACATGAGCAGTTGGCCGGTGCAGGTGAGGCGTACCCGGTTGCAGCTTTCGCAAAAATTGTGGGTAAGAGGAGTGATGAAGCCCAGGCGTCCTCCGGTTTCCTCAATTTTCACGTAGCGTGCCGGACCACCGGTTCTGTCGGGCAGATCGGTGAGGGTCCATCTTTGTTCGAGGTCCTGACGGACTTTCGAGAGCGGCAGATACTGATCTGTTCGCTCATCGTCGATCTCTCCCAAAGGCATTGTTTCGATCAATGTGAGTTCGTGACCGCGGATATGTGCCCATTCGATCATGGAGGGTATTTCCTCCTCATTGGTATCCTTCAGGGCGACGGCATTGATTTTAACTTTCAAACCGGCGTCTACGGCGGCGTCTATGCCATCCAGGACCTGAGGTAGTCGGCCCCACCGTGTGATGGCGGCGAATTTCTCCACATCGAGAGTATCCATGGAGACGTTGAGACGGCGGACGCCTACCGCGTACAGGTCTTTTGCGAACCGGGTAAGTTGTGAGCCATTAGTGGTGAGCGTCAACTCGTCCAGATCACCCGCTTTCACACGTGCTCCAAGGCGCTCGATCAGGACCATAACGTTCTTGCGAACAAGTGGTTCTCCGCCGGTCAGGCGTATTTTGCGAACCCCTTTATCGATAAAAGCCCCGCAAATCGTTTCGAGTTCCTCCAGAGAAAGAACGTCTTTTTTAGGTAGAAAGGTCATGTGCTCTGACATGCAGTAAACACAGCGGAAATCGCAACGGTCTGTCACTGAAACACGCAGATAGGTCACTGCCCGGCCAAACGGGTCGATCATTTTCTTTGTCGGGGGCTTTAACAATATTTCGTTCATGCGGGCATCCTAGCAGACTGATCGAACCGATGATTGACCTTTGACAATCCGGCGGAGGGGTGTTGGGTGCTAATATGGGGACAAACGACTGCTTTGCCAGGGCTTTTTCTCGCGTTAGGCTTGACGTAAAGGTTAAGGAGAGCGGGATGGCCCAACGCGGCGACAAAAAATATGTGCTGAGTATCGATCAGGGGACCACGAGCACGCGGGCACTTCTGTTCGACAGGGAGGGGAAGCCCGCTCATATCGCCCAGAAAGAGCTGCCGCAGATCTTTCCCGCTGACGGATGGGTTGAGCATGATGGGCGCCAGATATGGGCAGACACCGTTGAGTTATGTCGGCAGGTGATAGCGCTGGCGGGCGGGGCAGATACGATTGCGGCGATCGGTATTACCAACCAGCGTGAAACCAGTCTTATCTGGGACCGGGCGACAGGGGAACCTCTTTATACCGC
>CAZNLO010000024.1:0-29953 GCA_964573935.1 uncultured Parvibaculum sp.
CTCCGGCACGCGAACGCCATCCTTGATAATGGCAACAATCTCGCCTTCTGCGGCCTCGGTTGCGTAGCCGAGCAATTCGGTCCCCCCACACTCTTCCTTGAGATCAAACCAGACGGTCTCCGTTGCAGCTTCCCCGGACCCTGCCCAGTTTGCCCGAGCCGCCTGTCGCTGTTTCTCCATGGCCGCATCAAAGCCCGCCTTCTCAACACCCATTCCTCGTTCTCGCAGAGCATCTTCGGTCAGGTCCAGTGGAAACCCGTAAGTGTCGTAAAGTTTGAAGGCCACCTCACCCGCGAGGTCACCTTTCCCGCTTTGGCCCGCCACCGCTTCATCAAGAAGTTTGAGACCGCGAACAAGCGTTTCGCGAAAGCGCGTCTCTTCCAGTTTCAATATTTCCGTAATAAGGGCCTCCGCGCGACGCAGCTCGCGGTAGGCATCTCCCATTTCGCCTATAAGCGCCGGGACCAGTTTCCACATCAAAGGCTCATCAACACCAAGCAACTGCGCATGGCGCATGGCACGACGCATAATGCGCCGCAATACATAACCTCGACCCTCATTGGAAGGCATGACACCATCGGCAAGCAGAAAACTCGTTGAACGCAGGTGATCTGCCATCACGCGATGGCTCACGCTATGTGCACCGTCGGGGTCTGTATTGGATGCGTGTGCCGAGGCCTCAATCAGCGTGCGCATCAGGTCCGTCTCGTAATTGTCGTGGCTGCCTCGCAACAGTGCTGCAACACGCTCCAGCCCCATTCCCGTGTCGATGGAAGGCCGTGGCAAAGAAACCCGCTCACCGTCCGGTTGTTGATCGAACTCCATGAAAACCAGATTCCAGATTTCAATAAACCGGTCGCCATCCTCATCCGCGCTGCCAGGCGGGCCCCCCGGTACTTTATCTCCATGGTCAAAGAAAATTTCCGAACACGGGCCGCAAGGTCCGGTCTCACCCATCGACCAGAAATTGTCCGACGTAGAAATACGAATGATCCGGTCATCCGTTAAGCCGGCAACCTTTTTCCAAATTTCGGGAGCCTCCTCATCCTCCGAATACACGGTGACAAGAAGGCGGTCTGCCGAAATATCAAATTCTTTGGTGATCAACTCCCAGGAAAACGCAATTGCATCTTCTTTGAAATAATCGCCAAAGGAAAAATTTCCCATCATCTCAAAGAACGTGTGATGCCTGGCGGTATACCCAACATTGTCGAGATCATTGTGCTTGCCACCCGCACGCACGCATTTCTGGGCGGATGTTGCACGCACATAATCACGCGGCTCCATACCGGTAAACACGTTCTTGAACGGTACCATTCCAGCGTTCGTGAACAGCAGTGTCGGGTCATTCTGCGGCACCAAAGATGCCGACGGCACGACCGTATGCCCACGTTTTTCAAAGAAATCCAAAAACGTTTTTCGTATCTGATTGAGGCCGGCCATTTTACTTCAACTATCCATCGTATCGCTATGTCGCATCGGCTTGCAAAGCAGCGCCAATCCTTTGAAAACATGTCTTTTTTAGCTGTCAGAACGAACCGTGTCCAGCGGGAGAAAAAGGGAATGGTCCGTTAGTCCTCAACACCACCTCCACCCCGTTGGGAAGCCCCCAAAAATCAAGAAGGGCGGTGCCTGACAAATGCCAGTACCGCCCAATTCACACATCAAAACCCTGGAAAAACAGTCACAACCCAAACCTCAGCCTGCTGCTTTATCGGTCGCCTCTTCCATCATATTGGTCGGCTCAAGAGCCGGATTTGGCTTCAAACCAGCATCGGCTCGAATGGCCTGCTCGATCTCCGCCGCCATATCCGGGTTTTCCCGCAGGAATGTTTTGGCGTTTTCCCTGCCCTGGCCAATCCGCTGGCTATCGTAGGAATACCAGGAGCCAGACTTATCGACAATGTTGGCTTTGACACCCAGATCGACGACTTCACCCATCTTGGAGATGCCTTCCCCATACATGATGTCAAATTCAACCTGCTTGAAGGGAGGGGCCACCTTGTTCTTGACGACCTTCACCCGCGTCTGATTGCCAACCACTTCATCCCGGTCCTTGATCGCCCCGATCCGGCGGATATCAAGACGGACAGAAGAGTAAAACTTAAGTGCATTCCCCCCCGTCGTTGTCTCTGGACTACCGAACATAACGCCGATTTTCATCCTGATCTGATTGATAAAAATCACCATGCAATTCGATTTGGAAATAGACCCGGTAAGCTTGCGAAGCGCCTGGCTCATAAGCCGTGCCTGTAGGCCCGGCAGACTGTCGCCCATATCACCGTCCAGTTCCGCCCTGGGGGTCAGCGCAGCAACAGAATCGATCACAATCACATCCACCGCCCCTGAGCGCACCAGCGTATCGACAATCTCCAGCCCCTGTTCACCCGTATCCGGCTGCGATATCAAAAGATCATCCAGTTTAACGCCAAGTTTGCGGGCATAGGCGGGATCAAGCGCATGTTCTGCGTCAACAAAAGCACAAATACCGCCTTGCTTCTGGGACTCAGCGATAAGATGGAGTGCCAATGTCGTCTTACCACTGGACTCCGGGCCGTAAATTTCAGTAACACGTCCCTTCGGCAGCCCGCCGATCCCCAGCGCTATATCCAGACTGATCGACCCGGTTGGCAGTGATCCGATTTCAACGACCTGCTCGTTCTTCCCGAGCCGCATAATCGACCCTTTGCCATAAGCGCGTTCAATTTGGCCAAGCGCAGCCTCCAGCGCCTTTTTCTTGTCTGAACCGTCTCTATCCACCAGGCTAACTACATTTTCTCGCGCCATGTTCATCATCCCCTTAAATTCGTGCGGGTTCCGCAGAAGCTGTTCCAATAAACGTACTTCATTTGTTCTCGTTGGCAAGAGGTATTATAAGCTATTGTTTATAAACAATAATAAGAGACGTGTTCTCTTGTTGTTCGCATTTCATGCGAACAAGCCTCTCAGGAAGGGGAATCGCCTGCCCCCCGTCAGCCCATTTCCTCTTTCACAGCCGCCGCCAACTGTTTCAGGCTAAACGGCTTGGGCAGAAAGCGAAAATCAACACTCGGATCAAGGCTTTTGGAAAAGGCATCTTCTGCATACCCGGAGATGAAGATGATTTTGGTGCCGGGTCGCTTTTCCTGTAACCGTTTTACCATGGTGGGGCCGTCCATATTTGGCATCACCACATCGCTCACCACCAGGTCAATCGTGCCCTCGTAGCTGTCGACAAGCTCCAGAGCAACATCACCGCTTTCGGCCTCCAGAACCTCGTAGCCGCGTGTCTGAAGGGCGCGAACAGCAAATGTTCTCACCGCATCTTCATCTTCCACCAGCAAAACAGTGCCCTTGCCGGTAAGGTCAGTCGCAACTTCGACAACTTCAGTTTCAGCCTTTTTAGCTGCTGCCTCTTCTTCCGTTTCAAAATAGCGCGGCAAATAAATACGGAAAGTTGTCCCCTTGCCCACTGTTGAGAAAGCAAAGATGTAGCCACCTGTCTGCTTCACAATGCCGTACACAGTGGAAAGGCCAAGCCCCGTCCCCTTGTTCACATCCTTGGTTGTGAAAAAGGGTTCAAATATCTTGCCCAGATGCTCGTTCGGAATACCACACCCGGTGTCACTCACCTCAATCAACACATATTCGGCTGGCGGCATAAGCGTATGGTCCAGCGCTCTCGCATCATCTTCAGACACATTGGCTGTACGAATGGTCAGCAAGCCACCATTTTCCATCGCATCCCGCGCATTGACCGACAGATTAATAACCACTTGCTCAAGCTGGTTCTGGTCAACCTTGACCAGCCCCAGGTCACGCTCATGTGTAATTTTAAGCTCAACAGTTTCTCCCAACAGGCGGCCAAGCAGGTTGGAAAGCTCTGCAAGTTCGTCCGTCAGCCTCAATATTTTTGGTCGCAAGGTCTGGCGGCGGGAAAACGCCAGAAGCTGCCGCACCAGATTGGCGGCACGGTTCGCATTCTGCTTGATCTGCATAATATCTGCAAAGCTCGGATCACCCGCCTGATGTCGTGCCAGCAACAGATCGCAAAAGCCGATAATTGCTGTCAGAAGATTGTTGAAGTCATGCGCCACACCACCGGCAAGTTGCCCTACAGCCTGCATTTTCTGCGACTGTGCGAACTGCATTTCGAGCGACTTCTGCTCGCTCGTATCAACAAGGTAGGCAATGATGGAGGGCTGGCCGCCCGTGGCATTTGAGTAACTCGCAAAAAGCTGCGCTGTTTTTTCCTCACCCTCAGAGTTCTTCTGTTTGAGTTTAAGGTCAATCGGCCCTTGTGACTGACCTGTAGAAACGGCCTCAGCCAGAAAAGTCGCCAGCCCATTGCGATCTTCATCGCCCACAAGGTCCGTGAACCGGGTACCCGCATCAGGCGTTCCACCAACAAGAGAAACGAAGGCTCCGTTGGCAGTCCCGACAATACCGTCCTGATCGAGGGTCGCCACTCCAATGGGAGCATTGTTGAAGAACCGGGCAAAACGCATTTCAGCATCTCGCAAATGCGCCTCGGTGTCCTCCTCCTCTTCACGCACCATAACCACCGACCGCGACGCACCAAGTGCGCCATCTGCAAGCGAGGCAAAATTCTGCACAATCCGGACAGGCAGAACGCCGTCCTTGCCTAACAGGTCAACATCAAGCGTCTGCGTTCCATCCCCGCCTGCAATCGCTTGAACAAAGGGTGTGACATCGCCCGCAGACAGATCCCCCAGCGTCACCCCCTGCTCCACCAGATTTTCCGCTGTCCGTCCAAGCATCGCGGCAAGCGTTTGATTGATATAGTCGATCTGACCTGTCTCGGAAGCTGAGAAAAACCCGAACGGTGCATCATCCAGATAGGCAAGATACCGATCCCGTCCAATCTTGGCCTGTGCAGCAGCCAGCCGCTCCGCTGTCATATCGCGCAGCAGCCAAATGCTTGAACCTGCTTTCGCGTGAGCTCCACTGAGCGGTTGAACCGCAGCCTTGAAAACACGCTCGCGCCCTTGTCCCGCCGGAGGCACGAAACGCAATTCTTCCTCATCCACAAGCCCAAGCCGGGCAGCCTGGGCAAGCTGGTAGAGTTTCTCGTCCACGCCGGGTTGGCCCGCAAGCAACCGCTCCAATGGCATGGCCCGGTCGTTCGCATCATGACCCAGATGGCGATAAGCCTGATTGGCAAAAAGAACGATGCCCTTGCTGTTCGTTACAAAACAGGGATCCGGCAGACTTTCCAGCGCATCAAATGCAACACCTGCCAACCTGGTGCGCCTTGGGGGGCTTGACCGCCCGACAACAAGCGCGACCAGAGAGAAGAAACCAACAACAACCAGGCCCCCAACCAGTAGATACCCGGCAGGCCCGATCATACCAATATTCAGAAAGATAAATCCGCCCACAACACCGGCAATAAAAAGTCCCGCCAAAGTGGTAAGCCCCAACGAGAAACGCCGTCCCTCACCTCCGCCAAAAAGCGGTCCGGCGGTCTTTCGACTGTTTTCATCGTCCAGCCCGAGGGGAGCCCCACCGTCGGGCGGTATGTCCTGCGTCGTTTCGCTCATCTGCCTCGATCAATTCGTCGGTCAAGCCTGTGCAAATGCTAACTTGTGCAAATGTTAAAAATTGTTGGTATTCCGGCGCGCACAAGCTCTCGAATCATCGCGCCAGCGCTCTCCCGCCCATCTTACTCTTAAGACGCATCACGTAGCCAATTACCTCAGCTACAGCTTTATAGTGTTCTGCCGGAATAGCCTCTTCCAGATCGACAGATGCGTAAAGTGCCCGGGCAAGGGGCGGGCTTTCAACGATCGGAATGTCGTGCGCATCGCCTACTTCACGGATTTTCAGGGCAACCGCATCCACCCCTTTGGCCACACAAATCGGCGCGCCCATACCCTGCTCATATTTGAGCGCGATGGCATAATGGGTCGGGTTGGTGATGATGACGGCCGCATCAGGCACCTGGGACATCATCCGTTTCCGGCCCCGCTCCATGCGAAGAGCACGCAGCTTCGCCTTAATCGCCGGGTCCCCGTCCATCTGCTTGTGTTCGTCTTTGACTTCCTTGACCGTCATCCGCTGTTTCTTGTTCCACTGAACACGCTCGAAAATGAAGTCAACGGCAGCAACCACAATCATGATTGCCAGAACCACCATTAGAATTTTGACGGCAATACTTTGTACAAACGGCAGTAAGGCCGAGATGTCCATCGTCATGATGATGAGAAGTTGGTCACGCATGGGCCAGACGATGAGAAAGGTCGCCGTTCCCACGAGAACGAGTTTGAGTATCCCTTTGGCAAAATTCATCAGGCTTTTAGCAGAAAAAAGACGCTTCAGCCCCGCCATGGGGGAAATCTTGCTGAGTTTAGGTTTCATGTTCTCAGCACTGAAAACGGGAGCGTGCTGTACCAAAGCACCCGTGGCCGCCCCGATCAGCAAAATCGTCATGGGTAGCGTCATATAAGTCAGCACCATCGTTCCAAGTTGCTGCCAGACGCGCAACAGGTTTCCTGAGTCAACAGCAATGTCGTGTGGTGATTCCAGAAAAACCCGAAAGGCCCGGGAAAAATCTTCCACAGTGGCGTCCGCCGCCAGGCCGATAACCAGTGTCGTCGCCAACAGCACAAACCAGGTATTGACTTCCTGGCTTTTGGGAACGTCACCCTTCTTCTGGGCATCGTCCAGCTTTTTGGAGGTCGGTTCCTCCGTTTTTTCTGAATCATCTTTCTCAGACATTGCCCCTCCCGCCTCTCTCCAGGCTCACTATGCTTCCAAGGTTACGCAAGGAAGAGCCCCATGGTTTGCTCGAAGAAAGCAAGAAACCACATCATTATTGCACCCAACAAAACCGCCAGCAGAGCAAAACCCAGCAGGATATTGGCAGGCATCGCCACAAAAAATATCTGCACCTGCGGCATCAATTTGGAAAGAATACCCAGAGCCAGATAGAAGATGAGCCCAAACACCAGGAACGGAGCTGCAATCTGCACCCCGAGCAGGAAGGCACCGCTTATGGTTCCCACCACCATTTCCACGAAGTCCCCCAGTGGCAGAGGGTCCCCCGGCTTGAACAGCACATAACTGTCCCGAATGGCAGCGATCAGCAAAAAGTGAAGGTTTGTCGCAAAAATCATTGTCACGGCAAGCATGGAAAGGAAGGAGCCGACCAAAGCACTTTGAATACCCTGGGTCGGGTCGACATTCTGCGCAAATGCCAGCCCGGTTTGAAAGGCAATAACGGTCCCTGCAACCTGAAGCGCACTCATAATGAGCCGGGCAGCGCCGCCGACAAACAATCCAACAAAGATTTCTGAAATAATGGCCCACGCAACACCTCCCATGTTGGAAGGCATGGTTGCGTAAGAATCTTCCACGAGCGGTAACATGATGCCCGTTAGAACAACTGCAAACGTGAGGCGTATGCGCGATGAAACACTTACCTCACCAAGAGCAGGCATCAACATAATCATGGTGCCAATGCGCGAAAACACCAGCATGAATACATAAGCTGTGTGAGGAGCGACATCGAAACTCATGTCATCCGGCTTTCAACAAACATTTTTAGGTCAAAAATCAACAGCCCAACACCTTGTTTCTTTAACCGGTAACGATCTTATCGGCGACATAGTGCATGTAGTTACCCAGCGACGTACCCATGAAGGGCAACAGAACGATGAGGGCTAGAAAAATCGCGAGAATCTTGGGCACAAAGACAAGGGTCATCTCCTGTATCTGTGTCAACGCCTGAAAGAGGGCGATGATAAGGCCAACGCCCAGCCCCACCAGCATGAGAGGCGCAGACACTCTGAGAAGAACAAATATGGCCTCCCGAGCAACATCCAGAACTTCCGGACCTGTCATAACTCACTCCCCTTCATCCACTTGAAATGCCGTTAGATCGGCATTTTCATAATTTCCTGATACGCAACGATGACCTTGTCGCGAACCGAAACAACGGTTTGTAGGGTGATTTCAGCTTCGGCAACCGCCGTCACGACATCCACCAGGTCTCCCTTGCCGGCGACAGTCGAAACTGTCTGCTGTTCAGCATTGATACCTGAGGTCGTCATGCCTTCTACAACACCCCGCAGCATGTCTCCAAAACCCTGTGCACCACCTGATGCACCAAGCCCGCCCACCGCGGACATGCCTTCTTGAGGACCACCAGACACGTTCGTCGCCTGACGAGCAGCGGTGGCATATGCGTTCATCGCAACAGATGCCGGAATACTCATAGTGTGCCTCCTTCAGAAAAATGCATTAGCGACGCAACAGTTCAATAGTCTGCGAGAGCATACGGCGCGAAACCTGGATCATGTTGAGGTTCGCTTCGTACGACCGTTGCGCTTCTTTCATATCCATCGATTCAACCAGCCCGTTCACATTCGGCATTTGCACATAGCCATTTTCATCAGCAGCCGGATGGCCTGGTAAATACTTCAGCTTAAAGTCGGACTGGTCTTGAATGGTTTTGCCAACGCTCACCACCCGCGCACCCAGCTCCCGATCCAGCTCACTCTTGAAAGTCACAATCTGGCGTCGATACGGTTCACCATCAGGTGTTGTCGCTGTCGACTGCGAGTTGGCAATGTTTTCAGCCAGCACCCGCATACGCCCGCTCTGGGCCTGCATGCCGGAAGCTGCAATCATCATAGATTTTACAAGGTCCATCGAACTGCTCCTTAGTTTGCCTTAGCCCTTGCCAAGGGCGATCCGCAACATCCCCAGACTTTTCGAGTAGAGGCGTGTTACTGTCTGATAATCCATCTGGTTCTGAGCGGCTTTAATCATCTGCTCTTCGAGCACAACACTGTTGCCCGTTGGGGTCGTCTCAAAATCCGGACGACGTATGAGTGCAGCGGAACTGCCCCCCCCGCTTCCATTGGCGCGCAAGTGCAAGGGGCTGGTCTGTGTTGCTGAAAGAACCGTCGTCGCTGACGATCTCTGACGCAGAACAGTGCCAAAATCGGGCTCGGCCAAGTCTCGTGCAATGTAATTGGGCGTATCGGCGTTTGCCACATTTTCCGAAATCACACGCTGGCGATCAGCAAGCCAGTGCATGCGTTCTTTCATCATCGAAAAGAGGGCTGAATCACCGAGTAACATGACGCGCGTCCCAATACAGGCCCCCCAAGGGGGCCGGTTGCCGCGTCTACAACCCTTTCTGGGAACACGCGTAAGAAATAAGAAATTGAATGCAACGCAATCCTTGCGGCGTTCTTGAGAGCAAGTTTCGCTCCACTAGGTAAATTTTGCCTTAATCGATTTTGTCACCCGATCAGGCGATGATCTCCTCCTGTTGAAACACCTGCCTTTTTTTCCACTTAACCTGTTCTTAAGCATAAACCCGGCAACATCTGCCCAGTTACAGCATGAAGCATCGCCTTCATTAACAATTTGTGTCCGGGGAATTCATGGAACTCAGCGAAATTTTACGCTTTGCATCGGCACTCATTTTCGTCGTGGGCCTGATCGCGGTCTGCGCCTGGGGTGCGCGGCGGCTCGGATTGATGCAGATCACCGGAAAAATTTCATCCGGCAACCGACTGGCCGTTGTGGAAACGCTTGCTCTCGACGCCAAACGCAAGCTCCTGATTATTCGCCATGATGATCGCGAACATCTTGTTATTCTTGGCGAGCAGGATTTGATCCTCGACGCTGGGCTACCTGCACGCCCTGACCTGGATACTCAAACCCGCTCTCCTTCTTTCGCAAACATGAAACCCGACCATCTCACCGGCTCTGTTGCCGGGCAGATGCAGAAGGTTGTTTCTCTACTTCGGGAGCGTCGCGCGTGACCGACCATCGTCCAGCCCTACGTATCGCCACCATTGCAACGGCAAGCCTGTTCGCCCTCCTGGCCTTCAGTCTTCCCGCAGCAGCAGAAACCATCAACATTGATTTCTCCGAAGGATTTGGCCTGACGGAGCGCGTTGTTCAAATCGTCGCACTCGTCACAATTCTGAGCCTCGCACCTTCAATTCTGGTGATGGTCACTTCTTTCGTGCGCATCGTTGTGGTTCTCTCTCTCCTCCGCACAGCCCTGGGTGTTCAGCAATCTCCGCCCAATTCCGTAATTGTCAGCCTGGCGCTGTTTCTCACAGCCTTTGTCATGGCTCCGGTCTTCGAGCAAGCCTACGAAACGGGCATAGCACCTCTTTTGGCCGAAGAAATTGAAATCGGCGAGGCATTTACCCAATCCAGCAAGCCGTTTCATGCGTTTATGCTGACCCAGGTCCGCGACAAGGATCTGGAATTGTTCATGGACCTTTCAAAGACCCCGGCGGTGGACAGCCCGGAGAGTATTCCGCTTCACGTCGTCGTCCCGGCCTTCATGATAAGTGAGTTAAAACGCGCCTTTGAGATCGGCTTTCTGATTTTCGTACCCTTTATCGTTATCGACCTGGTTGTGGCATCTGTGCTCATGTCCATGGGCATGATGATGCTTCCGCCGATCATCATCTCTCTCCCCTTCAAACTTATTTTCTTTGTTCTGGTAGATGGCTGGCACCTGATTGCAGGCTCGCTCGTGCAGAGTTTCGGCGTTTAGACATCGAGCCTTACGCATCCGAGTGGTTTAGTTGATCGCTGTTTCCGCATTCTCCGGAATTTCAGAGAACCGCTCCCTCATGCTCTCAACGAACAGGTCAAGCGTATCAATCGCTGCGATATTGCGGGCAAGATCGCGAAAAGCCACTCCTTGCGTTCCGATCGGGTCCGTCACAACCGCGAACCCGGCTGCATCAGGACTGGTCCGCATTAGATCACCAAACTTCGAGCGAATACGGTCAAGCCCGCCCGTATCATCGGCGAGGGAAAAGCCTATTGCAGCACGCATAACACCGGACCGCTCAGTCGCCGTCAGTTCCAGCGGATCACGCCAGCGCTCTCCCAGCGCCTCCTCAAACCGGATCGCGGCAATATCCCATTGCTGGCTGTCCCAATAAATATCTGCGACAAGTTCCTCAACCCCTTCCCCTTGCGTCTCGGAGAGCAAATCAAGCGCGTGATCGTAAAGCCCCGTATCTGCAAGAGCCCTCGCCTCCAGCAACCGGCGCCGGAATGCTAGTTCTTCAGGAAGCCGCACCTGCTTGGTCGAACGGATCACACGCAGGGCATTCTCGGGCTGATGGTTCATCAGCTCGATCAGCGCAAGCTTTGCAGCAACCTGAGCCCTGGCTGTTCCTCTCAACCGGTTTTCCACCTGGTGGCGCAACAGACTGGCGGCTTTATCAAGAAGATCAACTTCAACCATCCGGTCAACCAGATGACGAATAAGCGCATCCCCTCTTCGCCCGATCGGCGTCAGTTCGCGGAAATTATAGTAGATTGTCAGGGCTGCAACGGCATCCATATCATCCGCGCCACCGCCAAGAAACAGGTCTGCGAAGGTCTCCGCCATGCGTGAAGCGATTTGTCGCCCCCGCTGGGTTTCCGAAAACCTGCCAACTGCGGCGCGCCAAATTCTAAGGCCATCCGCAATCTCTCCCTGCGCAACGCGAAGCTCCCCAAGGCGCTCAAGAACGGCAAGTTCCAGGTCGTCTCCACGCCACCTGAAACGCAACCTCTCCAGTTCATCCCCAAGTGCCTCGTCATCAAGCGCCCCCAACTGATGCCGCAAAAGAACGTGCGAAAAATGCGCTCGCGCTGAAATGCCCGGATAATCCGTACTTGTCAGCGTGTCATAAACCTCCAGCGCCTCATCAATACGCCCCGAAGCCTCATACAGCCGCGCACGGGTAAGGTCCGCCTGTGCAAGCCATCGCCGCTCCTGGGTTTCTTCCGGCACACGGTCAAGATTAAACTCCGAAGTGCCGAAGTCTCCGGTTACCAGCGCTGCCTCGGCCGCCTTTACCCGAAACAAAGCCTGAAGGTCCGGCGCATAAAAGGCAAAAGCCTGCTCCGCTTTTTCAAACGAACGCCAGGCCTCCGACCACTCACCGGTCTCCGCATAGGCAACGCCGAGCCACAGGGCAGCATGCGGCTCATCGGAAAGTGGCGGAATAGACAGATCAGCAACGGCTTCTTCCGGCCGCCCTCTCATGACTCGGGCAACCCCATGTAAAGCCCTGAACCCGGGGTCGGCTGCAAGCTCCGGCGCATCCAGCAAAGCCGCCTGAAGCACAATATCAGCCTCAACTCCCAGCCGGTAACTCAAGAGAAATTTCGCATACCTGATCTTCATAACAGAGGCCACTTCACCGGTCGCGGTCACGATGGCAAGCTGATGTTGTTGTTTTCGTTCAATGAACGTGCGGCCCGGCGAGTAACGCCAGTTTTCAAAATCCATCTGGCCGAACGCTGTCAGATCCTCGCGCTCGACCGCACCACCACCACCCTCGTTAACAGAAACACCGGAGTAAGCCGGACCATCCGTCGCCGAAAGCGTCAAACCTGATCCCCGCGAAACAGTCACGCCGCCCTCAGAACGCCGCACATAAAGGTCATCAGCACGCGATACGAGAGCCAGACCCTGCGCAGTCGGAAGTGCCTGAAATTCCACAAAATTCCTGGAGGCCAAAAGACCCTGGGGCGGCCCCGCTGCCGTTACAATAGCCATCAAATCCTGAATGACGGAATCGCGCATCCAGTGAACCCGGCCGGGCTGCGAAATATCAAACACAACATGCGGATCACCGGTGCCATCCCAGGTCCTGGAGATAGTAATTGGCCGTGTCGGCTCTACAATCACATCACCCAGCGTCACAGTCCATTGACCATCCTTCTCTGCCGCTGCAACAAGCATACGCTCAGGCGGAGTAAACTGAAGAATACTGGCACGCGAAAGCTCAAGCACTTCTGCTTTTCCGAGCCGCTGCTCAACCATGGGTCCAAGCCGCGAAAGATCAAACTCGGTCTCCCGGTCAAACAGGATCAGAACCCGGTTCTCACGTTGAAAAATCGCCGCGTCAACTTTCTCGGACCAAGGAAATGTCAGGCGTACACTTTGACCAATGAGCTCTGCGTAAACCAGCAGATGATCGTCATCGCCCTCCTTCGCGCCATCTCCGGCCAACTCATCTGTTTCGCCCTGGTCTGAATTTCCGGCTTCATCAGCAACCCCCGGGTTGGTCCCTTGGGAAATTTCAGCTGCAACTGTAGGGAGCTGCTCCACCGCCGGAACAACACCTTCCTCAGTCGCCGGCACTTCCGAACCAGAAACCATCTCCTCATCGCCATCCCCTGAAGCCGGGGTGGTGTGATCGGCATGTACAAGATTTTCCTCCCCGGATATTTCCCGGGCCGCTGCTGTCTGCGCCTCCATCGCCCGCGCGGTACCTGGCTGCTGAAGGCTCGGTCCCGCTGGCGCGGGGGGGATAGGCAGAAGCAATCTTGGCGGCACAGACGCAATGGGTCTATTTGCTCCGTCCCGAACCGGAGACACGTCCAGAACAACACTCAAATCCTCCCGGAAATCAAGGACTTTGACACCAGGTTCCGTCTCAATAAAGACGGTCAGGCGACCTGCTGATTTTGAGGTCGTCGCTGATCGGATAAAAGCCGGTGGATCAACGCGAAGCGCGGCCAGAGGCAAATCGGCAATCTGGTCAAAGGTAATCGTAATCCGGTTATCGCGAAAAGCGGTGGAGTACAGAACAGGGCGATCCCATTCAAAGGCCAGCCGCGTGGTGCCAGGGCGGGCCCCGATCCGCAGAGCAACACTTGGCGGGTCTTCTTCAATTTCCAGGGCACGCGGTCCCTTCTCCTCAAAACGAGCCGCAAGGCGTGCCCGCTCTGCCTCTTCCTCTACCATCCTGCGGACAACATGTACGGGCAGGGAGGGCGGCGCCCCCATCCATGCTTCAGGAAGCAGATCGATGTAGAGTTCGTGCCCTGCCGGACGGGCAACCAACTTGAAATCGGACTTCATCGCAAACCGAAATGTCTTGGCGTCCGTATCTACCCGGATCAGCGCGAAGTATCGCGGCATGAGGCGCAAGAGTTCTTCCGTCCCACTCTCAAAGGGACGGTCAAAAGAAACGACAAGAACCCCGGCCGAGACAAGCGCCTCATAGCCCGGTATCCGTTCATCAACCATCCCCGGTTCTGAAGGAGCACTTGTTTCAGGCCAGGAAAAAACCAACCGCCCATAACCATCCTCCTCCGCTCCATTCAGCGAAACGGCATCAGCCGCGCTCGCATAGATTGCGAAAGCAAGCACGAACCATGCAGATACAATTGTTCTGCGAAAAAACAGCGACAGGGAACGTCTCGTCATTATGACCCTGCCCCCCCTGCCCGACCAATAACAATCACCAGCGCTTCACCTGAAATACCGGGAGTGACAAACCGCTCGATCGGCGCTGCATAGCCAAAACGGCGAAAGGCACCCACTACGTCGTCAGCCCGGTCGAAGGCAAGCGCCCAGTCATTATCTGGAACTTCCGTAAACACGCTTACCGGGTTTGCGACACTTGACAGGATCGCTGCAATATCCGCCATCACGCCCGCAGCAGCCGGTCTCAATGTTTTATCACCGGAAGAAAAAGCAAAATCAGAGGCAACGCGAAGCACCAGGCGGTCAGCGTCAATCGACTGGGTAACCGGCGAGACCGATTCTCCCCTTTGCGCGACAACGGCAATACCACGATCGGAAAACACCGCCGAAATGTAGCCAAGGGTGAGGATTGCAAGCCGTTCTGAGTGACCCTCAGAACGGTCCTCATATCTGTCTGGTGTGGAAACAGGTGTGTCCGCCACTCCACCAGCCAATGCACCACGCCCCTTCCCCACGAAGGGGGAGGACATGGAATACATGAGGACAAAAAGTGCCACCAGGATCGCCGTGAGATCCGCAAATGTCAGCAGCCACAGTGCCGGGTGAGCCTCTTCGTGCTCTGTATCTGCCACAGAAACGTTCATGCCCCTCTCCCTGGCAGGACATAGAAGCGAAAAGTGATAAGGGCTTTGGAAGTCTCCTGGACGCCAACAGCCACTTTCTCCGCGGACACCCCGTCAGCCAGCAGAATGCGCGCCAGCGATGCTGCACGGCGCACATCCAGTCTTTGCACCGGGCTCGCGGGAACAAGCACGGCCAGATGGTGTCGACTATCTTGCGTGGCAAGCAACGACCCTATCTTCCCGAAAAGGACCCGCTGGTTCGCCCGCATCGCGGCAGCCCCTTCAACAAACAGGAGATTTGCATCCACCATCATATCAAGTGACACAGGCCCGCCGCCCGTTTTCACAGGCCCCAGTGAAGAAAAAGCCGCTTCAATGTCAGATGCAAAGACCCCTGTCGCCGGTTGCGCACCCATTTGCAGAACCGGCAGGGCCGAACCGTTATCGACACCGGCACCATCAAATTGTCCACCGTGCAAAACACCAAAGGCGGATTGAATACCTCCGATTACCGGCCCGACCCGCCGTTCATCGAAAGATGTATTTGCGCTCAGCACCAGAAAAAACGTGAGCAGCATCAAAAACAGGGAAAGTTGGAGCATGGTCGTAACATCAAACGCCTCGTGCCCGGCACCCATGCCGTCGTCCAGCAACAAATCAGAGTGGGTTCCATCGGTCAGGCCTTTAGGCACCCAGGCCTCCTGGTGCCCGGACGTATCGACCTCAGTGTCGTTCGTTTGCCGCTGTTCGCCCGTTGTCACTTTTGCCTGCCCGGCTCCTTGAGCCGTCAATTGTGCGACCCATCTCCGAATCACTACCTTCCAATACCCAGAATGCCCGGAATCCGGAGGATTTGCGAAATCAACGGACGCAATTGTCACCGCTTCAAGCTTAAGGACGACACGGTAAAAGTGTCGTTAAGAAACATCCTCTCCAACCGACAAAACACAGAAGGGGGCCCCAGTCCGCAAAATACCCCCTATCAAGGGGCCGGTGGTGCCTCTTCAAACACGGCAGTCATGTTAAATCCGTCGGGAATTTGACCGCCGGTTGCAATCTCCACCGTTAACTCCTGAGCCGCAACCGGGTCCATGGCTGCCAGAATGGGCGCCATTTTGCGCTCACTCATGCGACGAACAACCTGGATCAGAATATCCATATCAAGCTGGCCCAGAATACGGGCGGCATCCTTCGGCTTCATACTCTGGTACATTATCACCAGGGACGCCAGTTGGCTCTCCTGCGCCTCATCGTGCAATCCAAAGAGTGTCTCGATGCGCGCCTCAATGTCCTTCAACTCGTCAATTCGGGTTTCCAAGCGACGTTCGGTCGCCTCAAGAAGTCGGCCTTGAAGGGAAATATCGCGCTCGCGGGCATCCAGTTCTTTACGGCGCTCAGAAAGCGAGTGCAGCAAATCTCGTTCAGCCTGTGACGGACGACCAAAATGCTCCACCGGCATTGCGGAATCCACTATCACCACTTTCATTTCAGTATTTTCCAGCATACCGGCTACCGGCTCGGGTTCTGCTTCCTCGCCAGTCGCTTCATCAACCACATCTTCTTGTGCATAGGCAGGTTGAACACCCCCGACAATAGCATCAAGGCCGATACCCAGCCCGACCAGCTTCAACCCCAGAAGAGCGGTCGCACAAACGATCACAGAGGGCAACAACCGGATCTGCGGTACGGTGGGTAAAAAGTTATTCATTCGGCTACCTGGCCTTCTTCAGCGCTTCGAGGAGGCTGTGGTTGAGACCGGTTTCAATTTCCCTTACCGGCATTTTGGCGTTGGTAACAGAATCAGACCCAAAAGAAACAACACTGTCTCTGCTGACCGGAGCCGGGATTTTTTCAGCCACAAAGCGCCCACGCTCAGCGTCACGGTCCTCGACAAGGCGCTCTGCAAGATTGTTACCCGACGCAACCATAACCGAGAGCTCGTCTGTCGCAGCACGCGCTTTCCCGAGCTGGTCCACAAGGCCCGAACCCACATTGGTGCTGGCTTGCTTCAGTTGCCCAATGCTCATCTCTGCCCGTGCCGTCGCCGTATTGAGCTGGTCAATAATTTCTTTGAAGCCATCCTGGCCAGAGCGCAACGCTTTCAGGCGACGGTCCAGCAAAGCGCAATAAAAAATAGTCGCACAGAGCAGAACAGCAACGAGCGCGTCCAAAATCAGGTCTGTTGGTACTCCCCACATCATGGTCCACCCCCCTCAGCCGATTTCATATCTTCTGTTTGGATGGAGGCAGGAATACCCCCTGTCAGTCGAATGGCCACGTTGCCACCAGACCGCCCCATACGCCCCTTCATGAGAGGAATATCGCCACATCTCATTTCAACCAGTGAGTTCGGGCCTGCATTCAACATCAATGTCTGTCCCACCTCAAAATTCATTACCTCGCCCAGAGCCATTTGCTGTTCGTCAAGAACGGCATCAACCTGCACATTGGTGGACCAGAGTTCTGTTGCAAGGTGACCTTCCCAGATCGAATCCCGTCCGAACTTCTCGCCCATAAACATCTGAAGCAGAAGTTCGCGAATAGGCTCCAGCGTCGCGTACGGCAGAAGCATCTCAATGCGGCCCCCGCGATCTTCCATATCTATACGCAGTTTAATCAGGATCGCCGCGTTGGCAGGGCGCGCAATGGCAGCAAACCTTGGATTTGTTTCCATCCGGTCGAGTTCAAACGTAACCGGAGACAAGGGCTCAAACGCCGTCTTCGCATCCATCAAAACGACTTCGATCATACGTTCCACAAGGCTCAGTTCAATCGTCGTATAGGGACGGCCTTCAATCCGCATGGCAGCTGTTCCACGTCGGCCGCCGAGCAACACATCCACGATCGAATAGATCAGATTTGAATCGACGGTAAACAGTCCAAAATTGTCCCATTCCCGGGCCCGGAACACAGACAGGATCGCAGGTAGGGGGATCGAATTGAGATAGTCGCCAAACCGAATGGACGAGATACTGTCCAGGCTGACTTCCACATTGTCGGACGTGAAATTACGCAGGCTCGTCGTCATCAGACGCACAAGGCGGTCGAAGACAATTTCAAGCATGGGCAGACGTTCATATGACACGAGCGCAGAATTGATAATGGCCCGGATACCCGTCCGTTCGCCATCTTCATCTTCATCAACCTCAAACCCAAGAAGACTGTCAATCTCATCCTGATTTAGAACACGCTCGGATATTCCCCCGGACTCAGCTTCAACATCAGCCTCCTCCTCTTCCCCTTCTGCCGCCCACGCAGCAGCCATCGCATCCTGATCTTCACCGTCCTCATCACCGGCCATCTCAGCTTCCCACGCTGCGGCCACCGCCTCATCGTCGAGCTCTTCTTCATCTGCCATGGTTATCTCCGGAACTCAAATTCGCGCGAAAAATTAGATGTGTCACTGCACAACGACTTCCTTGAACAGAACGTCTTTGATCTGGATGGGCTCCAGTGCCAGGTTAACCCGGCGAAGGAGTTCTTCCTTCATAAGTACAATGGAGGCAGATCCCTCCATGTCTTCAGGACGCAACTCCCGCAAATAGACCTGAAAACTGTCAATGACACGCGGCATGACAAGGTCAATTTCCTCGGCGACATCCTGATTGGGGATTTCAAGCACAACCAACATTTTCAGGTAGCGCGACGGCCCATTGCCAGTGTGCATATTCACAAGAATTTCCGGCATGTCATAAAAGACAGGTGGCGCCAGTTCTTCTTCAACTTCCACCAGCACGGCCCCCTCTTCACTTCCGCCCAGAATACCGAACGCATAAAGCGCACCAATAATCCCGCCGATAATGACAAGTGCCGGCAGAGCAACAAAAAGGACCATCACCTTACCGCTTAGTTTTTTGGTCGCAGCTTCTTCCTCGTCGCCGTTTTCGCCGCCGCCTTCTTCAAAATCAATATCCGTGTTGCTCATCGCGAATGTCCTCTGAAAGGCAAGATCGTTAACAAACGACTTGTGGAACCTTCTAACCGGAGGGAAATATTCGCCTATGGTGGTTAATGAACAGTTGCCATGCACCATTCCTCCCCCTCCCATCGGCAAATATTACCGGGCAAGCCCTTCCATCAGGACGGCTCTTTGCGCAATAAAAACTGTAACCATTTGTTTTTACTGAATATTTCTTCTGGCACGCCACCTGCAAAGCTCTGTGTGGGAATTCGGGAGCGAAAGCTTCCAGCAGAGGCGAACGCCCCTGCAAACACAGAGACGGATACGCAAGATGGAAAACACTCTCCTGATCGGGATGACCCGGCAAATGGCATTGCGGCGTGAAATGGCTGTCATCGCGAACAATCTCGCGAACGTGAACACCACAGGCTACAAGTCCGAACAGCTTCTGTTTGAAGAATACATGATGCCGAATGCGTCAAAGGCCAACCCTAACGACACCATTTCATTCGTGCGGGATTATGGAATGATCCGAAACACTGCCCCTGGCCGAATTGAAGTAACCGAGAACCCACTGGATGTGGCGATTACCGGCGAAGGGTACTTCAAGATCGAGACCGCAGAAGGAACGCAATATACGCGTAACGGCGCTTTCCAACTGGATGCGCAGGGTCGCCTTGTTACCGGTGAAGGAAATCCGGTCCTGTCAGCAGGTGGAACCAGTTTCACTTTCGGTACTGAAGACGGTCCTATCTCAATTTCAGGAGATGGCACAATCTCCACCAATCTGGGCGCACGCGGCCAACTGAGCCTCGTGCAGTTTGAGAATGAGCGCGACATGCAAAAAGCCGGCGCAACGCTTCTGAAAACAGACCAGGTCGAACTGCCCGTCGAAACCCCTGTCCTCCTGCAAGGGGCAATCGAAAGCTCCAATGTTCAAGCAATTTTAGAAATGACCAACATGATTTCCGTCATGCAGGCCTACCAGAGTGCCAGCAAAATCGTCGAGAAGGCCGATGAATTGCAACGCTCTGCAATATCCAAGCTGGCGGACGCCCGATGATTAGTCTTCACGAAACGTACCCACTAGATAGAAAGGATCCACCCCATGCAGTCGCTTAGCATCGCCGCCACAGGAATGATGGCACAGCAGCTCAATGTTGAGGTGATCTCAAATAATGTCGCCAACATGAGCACCGCTGGCTACAAACGCCAGAGAGCTTCATTTGAAGACTTGATGTACCAGGATTTGCGCCGCGTCGGCTCAACATCGTCGGATGCCGGAACCATTGTTCCATCGGGTGTACAGATCGGTATGGGCGTGCGAACCGCCGCCGTTACCCGCATCACCGCGCAAGGCAACCTGGATATTACAGAAAACAATCTCGACATGGCAATTCAGGGGCGTGGCTACTTCCGCATTCAGCTACCAAGCGGTAACGACGCCTTCACACGCGCTGGCAATTTCAGTGCCGGGCCCACCGGTCAGCTCGTAACGTCAAACGGATACACGGTCCAGCCCGGCATCTCCATCCCCGCAGACGCCATCAATGTCACGATCAATGCCCAGGGGCAGGTCGAAGTGACAATTTCCGGCCAGACCGCTCCTCAGGTTGTCGGACAGATGGAACTGGTTTCATTCCAGAACCCGGCAGGCCTGTCCCCAATGGGCGACAACTTGTTTGTTGAATCACCAGCGAGTGGGGCACCAAATGCAGGCACCCCGGGAACAGATGGCTTTGGCTCTCTGCTGCAGGGCTATCTTGAATCGTCGAACGTCAACGCCGTAAGTGAAATCACCAGCCTCATCACCGCGCAACGCGCATACGAGATGAACGCCAAGATGATTACCGCATCTGACGAGATGTTGTCTGTCACATCAAACCTGCGTTAACGCAATCCAGTATCTGAGGAGAGACAACATGACACGCCACTCATTCCCGCAAGTATGGACACTTCTCAATGTCATTATTGCCCTGTGGGTCCTGTTCTCCCTCACCGATGCCAAAGCGGCTGTCCTGCAGCCCAGCATTTCCGTAACAGGAAATGTTGTAACCCTTGGCGATCTATTCGACGACGCGGGCGAGGCCAGCAATATTGCTGTCGCCACAGCTCCCCGCCCCGGCACACCGACCGCGATATCTGTCTCTCGCATTTCCCAGGTCGCTCGCCGGAACGGGATAGCCTGGCGCAACACGCAAGGTCTCACCCGCGTCATCGTTTCCAGAGCCGGCATACGGCTGGAATCGGAGCTAATACGTTCCGGGCTGGCAGGGGCCATCTCGCAAGAAGCTCCCCAAATCGCCGCAAAAGGAACCATAGAGGTCATCATCACGACGGGTACCGGCAAGCTCATGGTTGCCGAGAATGAAATACCTTCCCTTTCCGTGGAACAAATCCGGTTCGATACCAGATCGGGACGGTTTCAGGCGATTGTCCGCGTTCCAGCCGACGAAACCACTGGAACATTACACAGATTATCCGGCCGCGCATTCCCGGCACTCGACGTTCCAGTCCTCGCACAACGCATGAGCCCCGGCGAAAAAATCACTGAAAGTGACATTAACTGGCTTCGTGTTCCCGCCACACGCGTCTCACAGAACATCATAGATGATGCGCGCAATCTGATCGGCTTCACACCGCGACGCGGCCTTCGTCCCGGAGAAATGATCCGCATCAACGACGTCGAACCTCCACGGCTTGTGGAAAAAGGAACGATTGTTTCCATCAGATATGTGTTTGCAAACATGACCCTGTCTACCCGCGGACGCGCACTCGAAGACGGAGCTTTAGGCGACACCATCAAAGTGCTGAACCAGCGCTCACATCGCACTATTGATGTCGAAATCACCGGCATCAACCAGGCCCGCGTCGTTCCAGCTCATCCTGTGCAAATAAGCGCTCTCAACTAATCTGATCCGGCAAGAGATCTCAGGAAAGATACTTTATGACCCAGACGCACCGCTTCTCATTTTCGCAGACGATAGCATTGTTTTGCGCAGGCCTTATCCTGTCCGGATGTGCAGTCGCAGACAGACTTTCCACTGTCGGGGCCCCACCAGCGCTTTCCGCGATTGAAAACCCGGCTACCCAGCCTGGCTACAGGCCTGTCTCTCTTCCAATGCCAACTCCAGAACGCATTACCTATCAGCCCAACTCCTTATGGCGTTCGGGCGCCAGAGCTTTCTTCCGCGATCAACGCGCCTCGCGTATTGGTGACATTCTGACGGTCAACATTGACATCACGGATAGAGCATCCGTCGACAATGAAACAACGCGATCACGCGCAAACAGTGAAAATGCCGGCCTGGATAACTTCCTGGGGTACGAAGGATCTCTGGGGGCCATCCTGCCGGAAGCCGTTATCCCTGGCACTCTGGTAGGTCTCGACAGTGCCAGTTCCAGCGTTGGTTCGGGTAAGGTGAACCGCAGAGAAACCATTAGGCTCACAATAGCCGCCGTCGTCACCCAGATACTGCCGAACGGCAACATGGTGATCGAAGGCCGACAGGAAGTCCGCGTCAATTTTGAAGTCCGTGAATTGCTTGTCTCAGGCGTTGTCCGCCCCGAAGACATTACGGCTGCCAACACCGTCGTCCATTCGCAAATTGCCGAGGCGCGCATCTCTTATGGCGGGCGTGGGCAACTGACAGATGTTCAGCAACCACGCTACGGACAGCAGGTCTATGATATTTTGATGCCGTTTTAGGAGCACGCCTCTCTCACAAAAACGCGGGCACCAAAAGGGCCCCCGTTTTCATTTGCGCACAAGGGAGCAATCAATCGTCGCGGTAAACCTTCTCCCGGCGTTCGTGTCTTTCCTGGGCATCAATCGACAAGGTCGCAACAGGTCTCGCATCCAGACGTTTCAGCCCGATAGGCTCGCCCGTTTCCTCACAATACCCATACACGCCCTCTTCAATCCGCAATGTTGCCGAATCGATTTTGGAAACCAGCTTGCGTTGGCGGTCCCGTGTTCTCAGCTCAAGAGCACGTTCCGTTTCATTTGAAGCCCGGTCAGCAACGTCCGGGTGGTGTCCGGACTCTTCCTGCAGATGCTGGAGAGTTTCGCGGTTTTCCCTGAGAATATCTTCCTTCCAACTCTCAAGCTTCCGTCGAAAATACTCTTTCTGCCTCTTATTCATAAAAGGCTCATCTTCGCTCGGGACATAATTTTTTGGTAGGCGAACACCCATCCTGCACTCTCTCCTCACAGCGTAGATACACGCGCGACAGTTCGCGATGCGGCGGGAGTATATGTAGGGGAACCGGCACGCACAACCAGGCATCAAGAGAACTTGGTAAAAATCACGTGAAATCAATAGCTTGTGGGAACTTCCGGCCTTTGCGAGAAGTAGACCCTTGGAACTATATCAACACCAACAGAAGAATCATCGTTCTGTGGCCTAGCTGCCATATTTGGCAAGTTCAACCCGGGCACGCAATTCAATGTGATCCAGAAGGTTGTCCAGCTCTGGATCCTCCACGTCACCCCGCTCGGTTTCAACGCGCTCAAGAAGCCGCTCCAGCTTATTGAGCGGGAGTTCACCGCTGAGCAAAGAAAGTTTAATGTCATCCAGAATATCAAGGGTTTCTGTGGCATTTACCACGGCCCGCCCCCGGCCAGTGAGAGCATCGTCCGGTGCCTGTGCAGCCTGAACCGCAAGCAGGGCATCAATGGAGGTCAGGGAAGAAACACTGGCAACACCGCTGGACGATCCCACACTCACTGTCCCCATATCAGGCGAAAATGTCGCTCCAGAAGGATTGGCAGGCGCTGTTTTCGCGCTCCCTCGTGAGGGGGTCGCCCGCTGTGATGACACGACCTTCATAACCATCTCCGGTTCCAGACCACTCGCCCTATCAACTGTTGAAAGGGTCAAATCCAGCCTGGAACACCAGCATGATCCAGTAGAATTAACAGGCCGTTAAGCATAAAATCCCGAGGCAACCTTTGCCGGGAAGGCGGCAACTCGTGCCGCAGAACGTACTCTCCTGCCCAGAGAAAACAGCGACCTCTGCCTCCGTATATTATATTTCCCCTTATTTTTCATATAGTTACAAGGTTTCCTCCATCGCAACCGGGTTGGCACACCGTTCGCTAGGGGAGGTATGAGGAATTGGGCACCCGTATGCCCCGTGATTGGAATAAAGGTCAGAGAGTATGCGTTTCTTCGTTGATGGATCGTCCTGGGTACAACACGCCACCGCGCGCCTGGTTGCAATACTAATCGCTGTGACGCTGGTTCTTCCGATCACCACCGCCCAGGCCACCTCGCGCATCAAGGACATTGCCGACATTGAAGGTATTCGCGACAACCAGCTCATAGGGTATGGGCTGGTGGTCGGGCTGAACGGCACGGGAGATACCCTCAACAACGCCCCGTTTACACTGCAAAGCCTCACCTCAATGCTCGAACGTCTGGGCGTCAACACGCGCGGCACAAACCTCCGAACAGAAAATGTCGCCGCCGTAATGGTAACTGCCAACCTCCCCCCGTTTGCTCCCCAGGGAACGCGAATTGATGTGACTGTGAGCGCTTTGGGCGATGCCGAAAGCCTGCAGGGCGGCACCCTGCTCGTTACCCCCCTCATGGGCGCTGACGGTGAGGTTTATGCCGTTTCGCAAGGCTCCGTTGCGGTCGGAGGGTTCTCCGCTGGTGGCGACGCCGCCACCGTGACGCGCGGTGTTCCAACCAACAGCCGCATTTCCAATGGTGCCATTGTTGAGCGCGAAATCCCCTTTGAAATGGCAGACCTTGGAACTCTTCGCCTCGCCCTGCGCAACCCGGATTTAACGACTGCGCGCCGGATCGCTTCAGCAGTCAATGCCTTCCTGGGCCGTCCGGCGGCTCGGGCTCAAAACCCAACCACTGTTGTGCTGACAGTGCCCGAGGGTTTTCGTGGCAACGCCGTTGACCTTCTGACTGATATCGAGCAATTGCGCGTCGAACCTGACGCTCCCGCGCGCGTCGTGGTTGATGAGGCCTCAGGTATTATTGTCATGGGCCGCGATGTCCGTGTAAGCCAGGTCGCCATTGCGCAAGGAAACCTCACGATCTCCGTCACTGAGACTCCCCAGGTAAGCCAACCGGCACCCTTTGCCCAGACGGGAACAACGGAAGTCGTTCCGCGAACCGAAGTCAACATAGATGACGGACGCGACCGTAAGCTCGCTGTTCTGGACGGTTCCGTTTCCCTTCAGGTTCTCGTGGATGGGCTCAATGCTCTGGGAGTAAGTCCCCGCGATATGATTACAATTCTACAGTCGATCAAGGCCGCTGGAGCACTTCAGGCAGAAATCGAGATGCTCTGATGGTTACTGACACACTCTTCCCAACCCCCTTTCGGCTTACCAGCCAAATAGCCGAGGCCGACCGGTCCTCGGCGGTTGCACTGAAGGGAACAAAAAATGAAGCCGCAGCGCGCGCGGCAGCCGAGAGTTTCGAGGCCCACTTTCTGGCAACTTTCGTAGAATCCATGTTCTCCGGCCTCAAGGCAGACGGGCCTTTTGGGGGAGGACAGGGGGAAACAGTATTCCGCTCCCTTCTCACTCAGGAATATGGTGCCGCAATGTCACGTTCAGGAGGGGTCGGAATTGCAGACTCCGTATTCCAGGAAATCCTCAAAATACAGGAAGCATCCCAATGACACAGAACGCAGCCCGCAATAACACAAAGCAAGACCCCACAGAATTGGTAGAGCACCTGACCCAGACCGCCGTCCGCCTGGAAGAAGTCCTGAACGCAGAGGCCAGCGTCCTGAAGGCACGCAACCCCACCAAAGTCATCGACTTCCACGAAGAGAAAACCCGGTTGACCAACGAATTTGCGCTTCAGATGAATGCGATAAAGAAAGTTCCCCATCTGATCGATCGCGCACCGGCAACGCGCGTAGCAGGCCTGAAAGCGGCAATGAAAACCTTGCATCAAGCGGCAGATCAGAGTGAGAAACTGCTGAAAGCAGCTAAATCCATATCCGATGGCGTAATCAGGACTGTGGCAACCGTTGCGGCAAGAAAGCAGGCCCCACAGACAGGGTATGCAAAAAGCGGCACGATGGCCCAGAATACACACCGTAGCATCCCGCTCTCGTATGATGCACGTGCCTGAAGCACAGAAAAGCCATGGGTACACAATTCGGGGGCACACAATCCGGGCAACGGCACCGCGTCTGTCAGAACCGTTAACCCTTCGCTAACCCTATTCTGAGATTTCTTGAGTGAAGTCCGCGACATCAAACGGTCGGTTCGACAATCTCAAAAGGGACACGCAGCGAATGAGCTCACAGCCCCACACTGCCTCCGCTCGCGGCCTGGATATAGACCGTACGCTCAAACAAGCCATGCGCTTGCATGAAAAAGGGCACCACGCGCAGGCAGAGAAGCGATACACAAAAATTCTGGATGCAGACCCGGAGCACGCAGGCGCCGTGCATTTGATGGGCGTCCTCGCGCACCAGGCCGGCCGCAATACCGATGCCATGCAGCTCATCCGCAGAGCCCTCGAACTGGACCCCCAGTTCGCCGACGCCTGTTTCAATCTGGCGCTGGTCCACGAAGCAGAAGGTCAGCTTGAAGAGGCCGAAGCCGCCTATCGCAAATCACTCGACATCAACGCCAAGAATGCAAAGGCAGCCCTCAACCTGGGCAACCTCCTGTTCCGCGCTGATCGGTTCCAGGAGGCACTGGAATGGTACGACATCGTACTTGCAATCAGGCCGGCAGATTCTCTCACACACAAGAACAGGTCACGAACCCTTCGGTCCCTCAACAAACCGGAAGACTCCTTGATTGCGATAGAACGCGCTGTCGAGTTGCGTCCCGACGACACAATCCTTCAATTCGAGTACGCAAATGCGTTAAGAGATGACCGAAAGCTCGAAAAAGCAGTCTTCCACTACAAAGAAGCATTACGTCTGCAACCGGAACAAGTGAGCGTTCTGTGCAATCTGGGAGGCACCCTTAAAGACGTAAACTGCCCGGATGAAGCAAAAACAACACTAGAACAGGCAATCGAAATTGACCCCGCATGCACCGAAGCCCGGATTAATCTGGCAAATCTGGCACATGATCGGGAAGAATATCAAAGCGCCATTGACCTGGTAGAGGAAGCGCTGGGGATACGGCCAGACTATCCGGAAGCCTACTGCACCCTTGGTCGGGTCCTGGGCGCGCAAGCCATGAACGATGACGCACTTGCTGCCTTCCAGAAGGCAATAGAGCTTTCTCCCGCTTTTGCAGAAGCCTACGTCAACCTTGGGTCCATCCTACAAACCATCGGGCAACCGGAAAACGCTCTCAAAGCCTACGAGATAGCCCTCAACATCAAGCCAAAAATGGATATGGCCTACTGGAACCTGGCTTTGGCTCTCCTCTCTGTCGGGCGCCTGGATGAAGGCTGGAGCCTGTTTGGATATGGCTTTGTTAGCAAGCAACGTATGCCTTACCGCCCCTTTCCCGGGCTTCTCTGGGAAGGCGAAGACATCAGTGACAAAACGCTCTTCGTATGGCGGGAGCAGGGTATTGGCGACGACCTCCGGTTCTCCAGCGTCTATCATGACCTGTATGACAAAGCCGCACATCTCATCATTGAAACCGACAAGCGCCTAGTGCCGCTCTACCAGCGCACATGGCCCAAGGCAACTGTTCGCCCCGAAACGGGCACCAGCACCGGACTTGGTAACATGGACAGTCCCGATTTCGACGTGACAGCGCCCGCCGGCATGGCTGCGTCCTTCGTCCGGCGATCACTGGAGGACTTTCCTGCCAACACAAAGCCACTGCAGGCAAACCCGGAATTTCGCAGCCAATGTCTCGACTGGCTCAATTCGCTCGGCCCCAACCCGAAGGTCGGTTTTGCATGGCGCTCCAAACTCATGACCAAAACGAGGGCCGTCTACCACACAATTATCGATGATTGGTCAGACCTGTTGAGCACACCGGGCGTAACGTTCATCAATCTTCAGTACGACAATGTTGATACCGAGCTTCTCGGCCTGAAGGAAAAATACGACATCACCGTTCATCAAATGCCCGGCCTGGACCTCTACAACGATCTTGACGGGGCCGCAGCCCTCACCTCTGCCGTCGACCTGATAGTCAGCTCTCCAACATCTGTGGCGGAAATGGCCGGCGCAATGGGCGTTCCAACGTTTGGGTATATAATGAGCCGCCACCCGATGCAGTTGGGGACAAGCCATATGCCCTGGTTTCCCGAAACCCGCCTCTACCCGCTCGTCGCCGTCAACGACCAATCGCAAATGATTGAAACTGTAACACACGACGTCCGCGCTTATCTGGACACTCTGAAGGATTGAAAACATGTCTACGAAACATGCTCTGCACGCAGCTTCTGGGCCGAACACAAAACCGGACAGAACAGCCCAGCTCATTCAGACAGGCATGTTGGCCCACAGACGAGGCGCATTTTCCGACGCGGTTAAACTGTACACCAAGGCCCTGAAGAAGGCCCCTCAGGAGCTCTCGGCTCTAAGTCTCCTTGCAGACGCTCACCTGAACCTTGGTAAAAACACGCGCGCACTCGAAACCATTCGCCGCGCGCTCTCCATTAAACCAGACATGCCCAGCGCCTGGATGGTTCAAGGCTCCGCACAACGCAGAATGGGGAATTTCGATAGCGCTATTACATCTCTTGAAAAAGCGCTGAACCTGAACCCCGAATATGCAGATGCGTTGATGATGCTGGCCGGAACACTGCGAGATGCCGGCAGGCTGGATGCCTCCATTGAGGCCTACGAAGACCTCATTACCATGTCGCCGGAACGCTCCGAGGCACACTATAATCTCGGAAACACCCTGATGGCTGATGGCCAAAGCGACGAAGCCGTCATCGCATACGAAGAGGCTGTCCGCCTTGATCCAAACTATGTGCCCGCTCAGATAAACCTCGCCGGGGCTCTTCATGCCGACGACCAGTTAGAAGAAGCGATAGAGGCCGCAGACAGAGCGCTCGCATCCGACCCCACCTCGCGCAGCGCACAGATAAACCGCGGTAACGTGCTAAAAAGCCTGACCCGTTTGGACGAGGCAGAAAGCCAGTACCGCAGTCTGATCGCCGATGACCCTCGTGACGCTGATGCGCACGATCTTCTGGGAACAGCTCTTCAGGGCCAGGCACGCTTCGATGAGGCAATCACGTCATATCGCACCGCGATTGATCTAAACCCGGCCAATCCTCTGTATAGAGGTGATTTGTCGACCACCCTTCTCGCCACGGGAGAGCTTGCCGAGGGCTGGAAACTCTACGAGGCCCGGTTTGGAGAAACCGACGACCACGTTCGCCACCGCAAGATCGGCAAAGCCGTCTGGCGGGGGGAGCCTCTGACCGGCAAGACCGTGCTGGTATGGCGTGAGCAGGGGGTGGGTGACGACATTCGCTTTGCTTCATGCCTGAGCGACATTATCGCTCAAGCGACAGCCGAAAGGGGTCATGTGATCGTCGAAACAGACCCCCGCCTCATCACTCTCTACGCCCGTTCGTTTCCAACAGCCACAATCCGCGCACCGGGAGAACTGGCGGAAGGCGAAATCATCGATTTTGACATCGCAGCAGGCAGCCTTCCCTCTCTCTTTCGCAATACAGTCTCTGATTTTCCGGATCCACACGCCTATCTCAAGCCAAAACAGGCTCAAGTGGATATTTTCCGGAAGGAAGTTGACGCGCTCGGCGACGGTCTGAAAGTCGGTATTTCATGGCGCAGCCAAAACATGGCCTCCAGCCGTCGCCGCTTCTACACCGAACTTGGTGACTGGCAGGCCCTTTTCGCGCACCAAAACATCCAGCTCGTCAATCTACAGTATGGAAATGCGGCCCCGGAAATAGAGGAAGCCAATACCCGGTTGAATGCCAACATCCATGTTGTCAATGGACTGGACCTCAAAAATGACCTTGATGGCGCAGCAGCTCTTACATCCGCAATGGATCTCGTGATTTCGGCAAGCACGTCCGTCGGTGACATGGCCGGCGCACTCGGGGTCCCGACCTTCATTTACGGAGCACATCAGCACCCCATGTGCCTGGGAACCGAGCATTTTCCCTGGTACCCATCGGTCACCTGGATTGGACATCGGTGGAACGAGGCACTGCAACAGTCTGTGGACAAGATAATGGCGAGCGTGTGCGAAACTGCCGACGAATACGGCTGAGAGAGTGTCTTCCCCGGCAATCCACACCGGGTAACGGGAAAAAAATTCCCCATCCGGAA
>CAZNLO010000025.1:0-26301 GCA_964573935.1 uncultured Parvibaculum sp.
CTGCCGCCGCCTTTCGCGCACCTAATCATCAGTTTACGGATTAATTATTCGCGATTCAGGCGGCCTTCTTACCTACGGCCCCCTGAACGGGCTCCTTGTGCAATACGCATCAGAGCCTGGGCGCAGATGGCGCGGGCAGGCAGGCCCGTGGTTTTGCACTGTCGGTCAGCCTCTCCCAAAAGATCCATGGCGCGTTGCAACCGCGAGCGATCCCACAAAGAGCACTGGCGTTTCATTGAGGCAGCGCGTTTGAAGTGAACCGGGGGACGCAGTGCCTTCATGGCCGCATCCCGATCACTCCCTGCGTCCATGCGCCCGATCACCAGGTGCAGTTTTTGCACGTGGCGTGTTACTGCGATCAAAATGGCGATGGGGGTTGTGTCCGCCTCGGCTGCTTTTGCAAGGGCTGTATCAAGAGCTCTAAAATCGCCGGTCGCGGCAGCGTCAACAATATCATCAATGCGGGCGGCGCCGGTGTCACCGATGCAGGCGGCTACATCTTCCAGGCGCACCGGTGTCTGCCGGTCGCTTTCTGTCGGGTCCGCGCCCATGTAGAGGATCAGCTTGTCGAGTTCCTGCAAGGTAACGCCGCGATCACTCCCCAGATGGCCTGTCAGGTAGGCAAGGGCGTCGGGCTCCGGCCGCAGCCTTGCGTTTCCCAACCGTTCCTCGATCACACGCTCAAGGGTACGGGCATCATCTGCGTAACACGGGATCGCGGCACCATTGGGCGCGGCCTCCAGTATCTTTCGCAAGCTGGAGCGCGGTGTGAGATCGCCGCCTTCCAGCACGATAAGCGCGTCGCCTGCGGGGGCGTTCAGGAAAGACTTGAACAGTTTCGATAGAGCGTCGCCGGCGTTGCGTACACGGACGATGCGTCTACCCCCCAGCATTGAGATGGCGGCGGCCTCGTCGGCCAGTCGGGCAGGATCGGATTTAAGGTCGCTATCTGAAAGATCGGTGAGGCGAAACGGATCGCTCAAATCATCCAGGACCGTTTTGGCCAGGAGGTTTGAGCGTTCGCGCACCAAACCTTGGTCCGGGCCAAAGACGAGGATGACCTGTGCCTTGGGGTCGGGCTTTGCAACAAAACGTTCAATCTCTGAAGCGCGTACCTTCATGGCCGGTCTGCTTCCTGCAATCTGCCTACGATCCGCCGTGGCGCTGAAAGAAAATGGCAAGGGCCGCTCGGATTTCGCCGGCTGCCTGATTTGCCGCCCGCTCCCGGGCATCGCGCTCTGCAATGATGTTGGCAAATTCTGAATCAATCCGGTTATAGGCGGCGACAGAGATAGCCTGTGATTTGAAAAGTGTCTCCCCGCTTTCAATGCTCTTCAGTACGTAACTGGAGGTCAGGATGAGATTTTTTCGTGTGACGTCGGTGTCCTGCTGAACGGCCACATCACGTTCCGACAGATTAGAGGAAATCGTGACCTGATAGCGGGGGACCAGCGAGCCATTGGCCCGAAGCTGATCCTCCAGCAAAAGCCGGAGGGTCCGGTCCAGGGGCTCGCCTGAGGTCTGAACCGCAATGGCGGCAAGCTCTGATATGACGACCTGCCCATCTGTCTGGGTGGCGTAGAGGGGCTGAAACCCGCAGGCACTGACCAGTAGACCAGCACAAAGAACACCCAGCCGGGTGCTTTGTTTTCCCAAACGGTTCAAGAAGTTACCCAACAACGATGTTGACGATCTTGCCCGGCACCACAATGACTTTGCGAACTTTTGCTTGCCCGATTGCATGTTGTACTTTCTCCCGCGCCAGCGCCGCTTCTTCGATCGCCTGCTTGTTAGCCTCTACCGCAACAGTGATTTCATCACGGCGCTTGCCGTTCACCTGAATGGCCATGGTGACGGAGTGTTCCACGAGCAGGGCCTTGTCTGCAACAGGCCAGGGCGCATCGGCGACCAAGGTCTCGTACCCTAAAGCTGCCCAGCATTCCTCGGCCAGGTGGGGCATCATGGGGGCGACCAACTGAACGAGAACCTCGCACGCTTCTCTCCGTACCCATTTTGCCGCAGCGGCCTCGCCTCCCTTAAACGAGGCGAGGGCGTTTGAGAGTTCGTAAATCCGGGCGACCGCGCGGTTGAAACCCAATTGTTCCAGGTCACCTGTCACGGCCGCGAGCGTTTTGTGGACGCTCCGGCGCAGATCTGTTGCAGGGGTATCAAGCGGGGGCAAAGCGGTGCCGGCAGGGTCGATGGTTTTGGTGGCTGATGTCAGCAGGCGCCAGAAACGCTGCGTGAAACGCCACGCTCCCTCAATTCCGCCTTCGGTCCATTGTACATCGCGTTCGGGCGGACTGTCGGAAAGCATGAACCAGCGAGCGGTATCGGCCCCGTACTGATCGATAATGGCGGCGGGGTCGACCGTGTTGTGTTTGGACTTCGACATTTTCTCGATGGCGCCGACGGTCACGGGTTCGCGGTTTCCCGCATCATCAAAATAGGGCGTGTCGCCTTCCCACACCAGCTCCTCAGGGGATACCCAGCGCCCGCCAGATGTCTTGTAGGTTTCGTGGGTCACCATGCCCTGGGTGAAAAGTCCGCTAAAGGGCTCTGACACATCCAGATGTCCGGTTGCCCTCATGGCCCTGGAAAAAAACCGGGAATAGAGCAGGTGGAGCACGGCGTGTTCGACGCCGCCAATATATTGATCCACCGGCAGCCATTGATCGGCGATGGCCGGGACTGTCGGGGTGTTTGCACGGGGCGCGGTGAAGCGGGCAAAGTACCATGACGAATCCACGAACGTGTCGAACGTGTCGGTTTCACGGCGCGCTGGTTTGCTGCATTCAGGGCAGCTCACGTGTTTCCATGTGGCATGATGCTCAAGCGGATTGCCGGGCTTGTCGAAGGTGACATCGTGGGGCAGGGTGAGGGGCAGTTGATCGCGGGGCACGGGAACAATGCCGCAGCTCTGGCAATGGATGACCGGGATCGGGCAGCCCCAGTAGCGCTGTCTGGAAATTCCCCAGTCCCGCAACCGGTAGTTTATTGTGCCCTTGCCTGCGCCAAGGGCCTCCAGTTTTTCGATGGCAGCGCGTTTTGCGGCGCTTCCTTCCAGGCCGTCCAAAAAGTCTGAATTGACCGCTACGCCATCACCGGAAAATGCTGTGTCGCCGCCTTGCAATTCTGCGATAAAGGCCGTTCGCTCGTCGTCTGCTATTCCCGCCGGGGCCACTACCGGGATCACGGGTAGTCCATATTTGCGGGCGAAATCCATATCGCGCTGATCGTGAGCGGGGCAACCAAAGATGGCGCCTGTGCCGTAGTCCATCAATACAAAGTTGGCGACGTAGACGGGTAGGGTGGCGTCTGGAACGAGAGGGTTGCCTACGCGAAGGCTGGTATCAAAGCCCTGTTTTTCCGCCTTTTCGATGGCTTCTTCGCTGGTACCAAGTTGCTCGCAGGAGCGCACAAAGGCCTTCAGGGCTGGGTTTGTGGAGGCAAGGGCGCGGGTGAGCGGGTGGCCGGGGGCCAGGGCGCAGAAGCTGGCGCCAAACAAGGTGTCGGGCCGGGTGGTGAAGACTTCAATCGTGTCGTTTTTATTTGTGCGCTCCGCAGCAGGTCCCTCAATATCAAAAAACACACGGGCACCTTCCGAGCGACCGATCCAGTTGCGCTGCATGGTGCGCACCTTATCGGGCCATCGGTCCAGCCCCTCCAGGCCATCCAGCAGATCTTCCGCCTGGTCGGTGATTTTGAAAAACCACTGGGTCAGTTCGCGCCGCTCCACCGGTGCCCCGGAGCGCCAGCCACAGCCGTCAATAACCTGCTCGTTGGCCAGCACCGTCATGTCGACCGGGTCCCAGTTTACCTGAGCGGTTTTGCGGGTGACCAGATCAGCCTCCAGCATGTCAAGAAAGAGCGCCTGCTCCTGAGCGTAATAGTCGGGGTCGCAGGTGGCAAACTCGCGGCTCCAGTCAATTGCCAGTCCCATGGACTTTAACTGAACACGCATGGCGTCGATGTTTGCATAGGTCCATTCGCGCGGATGGACATTGTTTTTCATTGCTGCATTTTCAGCCGGCATGCCGAAGGCGTCCCAGCCCATGGGGTGAAGCACGTCAAACCCCTGCGCCTTTTTGAAGCGTGCAACAACATCGCCCAATGTGTAGTTGCGCACGTGGCCCATATGGATGCGGCCAGAGGGGTAGGGGAACATCTCCAGGACGTAGTACTTCCCGGCAGCGTTGGCGCGGGGAACTTCGGGGGCCAGAAAAGTTTTACGTTCGTCCCAGACCTGTTGCCACCGGGTTTCCGTGATCTTGGCGTTATAGCGCGTGGGGTCGTCAACGGGCATGGTTGATCTGTGCTTCTGTCGCTTCCGGGGTATTCCCGAGGGCTTAAGGTCAGGCAGGCGCGTGCCTGCTGTCAGCCGTTACTTGGTTCGAGGGTGCTGACCCTCAACTCGCGGGCCCGCATGAGGATGGCGTTTTCCAGAAGGGTATTCGTGGTTGCGTTGGAAGTGACGTCCATCCATCCCAGCTCGGCGCGTTTTTGCCGGAAAACAGCGACTTTCAAGCCATCAGCGCGCAGCCGTTTGTCCAGAATATAGACCGTCAGTTTGAACCGCTCATCGGGAACGGTGGGGTCTGAGTGCCATTCAGTGATTATTACGCCACCGAAAGGGTCCGCAGAAGCCAATGGAATAAACGAAAGAGTATCCAGCGAGGCGCGCCAGAGGAAACTATTGACTCCGATACCGCCACCACCGGGCTTGCTATCGCCTCTGCTTCCGCCAAACAAAACCAGCCCATCTTCCCCAAAAATACTCTCACGCTCGGCGTTTGGATCCGGGTTCGGGTTGGTTGGGCCGCGACCGGCCGTCGTTGGGTAGCTGGAGGTGCTTGCACTACAGCCCGCGAGTATCAATGCGATGGCCGCGATGGCAAGGGGACCCTTTGTGGCCCTAAAAACAGAGGAAATGCTCATAATTAATACCCTGGACCCTTATCATCACACCTGACCCGAGTTTCCAGACACTGAAAAGCCGATCAGGAATTCCGCCGATTTCCAAGCGTTTATACCGGGATTGAGAGCAGGCGTCCAATAAAACCCGCCAAAGGCCTGGAAAACCCGCCAAAGGCCCGGCCCCAAAATTCAACTGTTGGATATGTAAGCGCGTTCGAACGCGCCTCGCGTTGTTGTGGTCCTCTGGGGCAGTCCTCCGGGCAATACGCCAGCAGCTCCACAAGCGTTGCAAAAAAGCCACTCCGGGTGCGGTCCGGATTTTTCGGCTTCAGCTTCTGCGGCGCCCGCAAGACAAGCCAGCGGCGTTCCGCAGCGGCTCTTCTCCGGGATTGCAAGGGAATTGCTCACCCCGGGTTTTGTTAACCTTCTGGAAACCACTTGTGTCGTTTACGCAACAATAGAGCAAATTTGAGACAAATGGGTGTCACCTTTGCTTGACGGTTGGGGGGTGTTAGGGATTAATTCAGTTTACGCGCTCGGGGGGGCTATTTTGTCGGCCCGGCGGTAATGGTGATCCAGATCAGTGGTGCTTGCTTGAGAAATATATTCTTGGGGAAAGTGATACATCCGGTGATTTGGAAACTTAAATTGTTTGAACAGCTAACTGCTGAACTGCGAGGAACAAATGAAAAAGACACTTCTTGGGACGACAGCGCTTGTCTCGGCTGGTCTTATAGCCGGTCCGGCTCTTGCGAGCGATCCACTTACCGTCACGGTTGGCGGTTCCATTGTCACGGGCTTCTACTTCGTTGACAATGATACAATTGGTGCAACTGACTTTGACGACACGAAAGTCGCCGTCGTTGCCCGTAACATCGACATCGTTGCTGAAGGCACACTCGACAATGGTCTTGTTGCCGGTGGCGCGCTGAAACTTCAGCTCGGCAATGACGAAGGTGGTGCAACACCAGCTGCTGATGCAACGTTCTCCGAAGCCTATGCCTTCCTTGAAGGTGGTTTTGGTCGCGTTGAGCTTGGTGCAACAGACGGTGCTGCTTTCAAGATGCACTATTCGTCACCTTGGTTCGTTCCAGGTAACGGCGTTGACTCACCAAACATCTACAACATCTCCACCAATGCTGCTGGTACGACGCAATTCTCCTCACGGACATCGACGTACTCGCTGCTTGCGGAAGATGACAACAAGATTTCCTACTTCACGCCTCGCCTTGCTGGTTTCCAGCTTGGTGCGTCCTATACGCCAGATGTTGCTGGTAACGATCCGATTGCAAACGGATTTGGGGTGAGCCCGGACGGTGCGAACGTACAGGAAGTTATGGAAATCGCCGTCAACTATGCTGGTGAATTCGGTGGTGCTTCTGTTGGTGTTGACATCTTCTATGTCACCGGTGACACAAGCGTCGTTGGTGCTGATGATCCAGAAGAGCGCGGCATTGGTGCAAGCGTCGGCTTTGGTGGCTTCACTGTTGGTGGTGCTTACACGGTGGTTGACAATGTTGCTGCTGGTACGCAGGCAACTGTTAATGTTGCCTCAAACGGCAATGAGACAACAGCCTGGACCCTTGGTGCTGCATACGGTACAGGCCCATGGACAGTTGGTGTTGCTTATTTCGAATCTGAATCAGAGAACACTGGTGGCGCTGATATCGGCTCCAACGAGTTCATTCAGTTCGGTGGCGGCTACGCGCTTGGTGCCGGTGTTGATATTGGACTTGATATCCAGATCATCGAAGACAAGGCAAATGCCGCAGCTACTGCTATCGACAGCACATCTGCTGGTGTGGTTCTCGCAATTTCTTTCTAAGAAATTCCGAAACTCAAGTTTAGAAGAGCGGGCTTTATGGCCCGCTCTTTTTTTATGTTCCCTCATTTTGTGTTATCTCATGGCGAACTGGTTCTGACAGAGACGTAGAGACCGACAAGATGGGTAATATCATTTGGCTGGCTTCGTATCCCAAATCCGGCAATACGTGGATGCGGTCTTTTCTCCACAATCTTCTGCGCAATGCTCAAAAACCCGCCGACATTAACGAGCTGGATCATTTCTGTATTGGAGAATCCAGCTCCACACAGTATGCAAAATATCTGTCCGAGCCGGTCGACCAGGTTGCCCATGAGGTTTTGGCCAAACTGCGTCCGCGTGTGCACGAGGACTACACGCACTATTTCCCCGATTCTGTTTTTGCCAAAACGCACAACTTTCTGGGCGATTGGCACGGCGTTCCGCTTCACAACATGGAAGTGACGGCCGGGGCCATTTATGTGTTGCGCAATCCGCTCGATATTGTTTTGTCCATGACGCATCATTATGGCGAAGGTCTGGAGGGCGCGATTGCACGCATGGAAAACGAAGGTGCGCTCACTGCGGCGGGTGCCGACCATGTTCCAGAATTTCACTCCTCCTGGTCGCGGCATGTGGAGAGTTGGACGGGACGGCCCAACCCGCACCTTCTCGTGGTGCGTTACGAAGACCTGACTCTAAAACCGCGCAAGTTTTTCAAACAGGTAACAGGTTTTCTCGGGTTGAAGCCATCTCGGGAGAGACTGGAACGCTCGATACGCAATGCTTCGTTTAAGGCACTTAAACGTCAGGAAGAAAGAAATGGCTTTAAGGAAAAGTCGGAGTTTGCGACATCGTTTTTCCGGGAAGGAAAAACTGAGCAGTGGCGCGCGCAGTTAAGTGACGATCAGGTTAAGCGGATTGTCGATGCGCACCGCGAGCAAATGGAACGCTTCAACTACGTGCCGGAAGGCTACTAAACATTCCTCCAATACCAGCGACCCCCTCCGGTTTTGCATCTTTCAGCCGCTGCGCCGTGTGCGGGGTGATGCCGCCCAATGCATAGACCGGCAGAAGTGTCTGGCGCGTCAGGGCGGCAAAGCGAACGGGCCCCAATGTCTGTCCGCCGGGATGGCTGGCCGTTGTGAATACTGGTGAGAGAAGGCAGGCGTCCACGCCCGCCCGGGCGGCGGTGATAAGGTCGCTTGCATTGTGGACGGCGGCGGTCACGTACCAGCGGGTTTTTGGGCGGGTGTGCCAGTCAAACCCCCGTTTCAAAAACCATCCGGGCAGATGCAGGCCGTCAGCCCGCAATGTGTGCGCCAGATGCGGGTCGCCTGCCACCAGGAAAGTGAGCCTGCGCTTTCGACAGGCACTGCGCAGCCGTTTGCCCAGCTCGTGTCTTTGGGGTTGATCCAATTTGTAATGTCGAAAGACAAGAGCGTCACCACAAGACAGGGCGCCGATCTGCAACAGGGGGTCGCCGCCCCGCCTTGCATCAGTCATGGCAATTCTGGCGGGCGCAAACCCGCTAAACACTTTTACTCAACATGCTTTAGTATCCTCATCATGATGACCGACCCAACCATAGCAGACCGGCTTACCATTGTGCGTGCAACGATCCGCGCTGCTGATCGGGGTCTGGGCGAGGCGACACTTGTTGCAGTTTCCAAAACGGTCTCTGCCATCCAAATCCGCCCGGCGCTTGAGGCGGGACAGCGAACCTTCGGGGAAAACCGTGTTCAGGAAGCGTTGGAAAAATGGCCTGGATTGCGCGCGGATTTTGATGGGGTTGAATTACATCTCATCGGCCCTTTACAGACCAACAAGGTGGCGGATGCGGTTGCGCTGTTTGATGTGATCGAAACGCTTGACCGGGAAAAGCTGGCGCATGCGCTTGTGCGCGAGCGCGATAAGGCAGGGGGAGGCGCAAAACTTCCTCGTCTTTTCATCCAGGTGAACACTGGCGCTGAGGCGCAGAAAGCAGGTGTCCTTCCGCAACAGGCGGACGCCTTCATACAATTGTGCCGGGATGAGCTGGCTCTGCCCCTTGAAGGCCTGATGTGCATCCCGCCGGTGGATGAGGAGCCAGCGCTTCACTTTGCACTGCTTGAGCAAATTGCCCGGCGCAATTGTCTGAAGAGCGTGAGCATGGGGATGAGTGCTGATTTTGAAACAGCCCTGGAATTTGGCGCAAGCCATGTGCGGGTTGGCTCGGCGATTTTTGGGGCGCGCGAGCGGCGTCTGTGATCTAGAGACATGCGATTTCCATCACCGTGTGTGGGGAGCACAGAGCGAGTACTTTTTGCAGTGCGTCGAGAGGAAGGGCAATACAGCCCTCGGTCGGTGCCAGCCGGTTTTCTTTTTTTGTGGCGAGATGAAAGAAGATGGCGCTGCCTTTGCCGGTCACCACCGGGTCGTCATTATGGCCGAGCACGATGATGAGATCATAGAGCGCGTCGTCGCGCCAAAGGGTTTCAGCAGACGCTCCATACGGCAATGAGACAGGTTGGTTGTAAGCGCTGTCGTGCGGGGCATCGCACCAGCCATCGGATACCGTGATGGGCGCGAGGGCAAGCGCGGTTGAGGGTGGCGGCAACCTGTCTGCGCGGTAGAGCAGGCGTCGCAGCGGCCAGCGGCCAGCGGGCGTTGCACCATCCCCTTCACCCTTATGGGCCTGCGGGACAATCCCCGAGCGGCCAAGGGCGCACGGAAAGGACAGTCCTCCGATGGAGAGGGTGCCGATTGTCGAGCTCGGTTCTGCGAGAACGGTGATGTTCATGAGGCTGGAGAGTAGAGCAATGATTGCCTACAGGACCACAGAAAAGGGGGCTCTCGCGGCAACAAGTCAGTGCGGCCGCTCTTCCTTCAATGCATTGTACATGTCCAGTGCGGACCCCATTGCCTCGGAAATGTTGCTCGGGGAACCCAGGGGTCTACCGCCAGAGCCAGTGTGTGGCGGGGCGAGGCCGAGGAGAGCGTTAAACGCTTCCGGACTAAGGCTTGGTATGAGGCTTGGTATGAGGTTGGGTACATGGCCAGGAAGGGCTGCGGGGGCACTGGCATTCTGTGGTGTGGCGGGTGCCGGTTCCAGGGTCTGGGGCGTAATGGGTGCGGTTTGCTGTGCGGTGGCCCGAGCGCTCCCCCCGTTCAGCAATGCCATCACATGCCCGCCGCTATCGTTGCCGCTGGCCTGTTCCAGAACCGCATCGGCAATCGCCAAGCCTGCGCCCACGGGCCCGCCGAATATGGCGCCCCCGACAATGCGAGCTGCGGGCTTAATCTCGTCGCCGGTCATCTCGCGGTAGAGGGTTGAGATAAAAGGCAGATGTTGAAGAGGATTGATGGCATCCAGCAGGTCGTTGAAAGAAAACCCTTCAGCATCATCCGCGTTGCCAATTGACCCGGTGATAAGCTGATCGTCTGAAGAAGGGGCAGAACTGTTGGTGTTTGCGACCTGCGTCCGGGAGGCTGCATTTTGCTCGGCGAGTTGGTCGGCGAGAAAACGCTCCGTGCGCAGTTCCATAACAGCCTTCGAGCCTTTCGTGTACCGGCTCATTTGCAGATAGAGGGGGAGCTCAATAGCTGGGGCGGTGACGGGAGCCATGGAGGGGCGATCCTGTGTTGTCGGTTTCTCGTCAAAGTGATGCAAGTTTCCTGCCGCGATCGTTCTGGGGAAGATCGTTGGAAAAGCGCATGTTTTGGACGGGGCACACCTCGAATTTTGGTCACCGGGAAAAATTTTCCGGGTGTGCGGGCAGCATCCGCCTGTTGGGCTTCGGGCCATGCTGTGGCAAACTGTGCGCAATGGCGTTTCTGAAATTTCAGAGCCTGGCGCCGGGCATTTTATTCTTTTGGGGTTTTATGGACCAGACAATAGCTGACCGCTCGCCGCAGGATATGCTCCGCAGTGCTTTTCAATTGTTCGATGGGGGCAAGGTGCCTGAAGCATTACGTCTGGCGAAGACGCTGCATCAGAGCCATCCCAACCATCCCGACGTTTTGCACCTTCTGGGCCTAATTGCCCTTAAGGGAGGGGTGCCTGCAAATGCTGAAAAATTCATTCGGCTGGCCCTGGCGCTGGCGCCTGACAAGGTTTTCTTTCACGTCAATCTCGCGAACGCGCTGCGCCAGCAGGGCAAGAACGCGGAAGCCCGGAAAGCTTATGACAAGGCGGTCACGTATGATCCGCTGTTTCCCGGCATCTATGTGAACCGGGGCACATTGAATGCGGAGGAGGGGCTTTCGGAGGAGGCGCAGCGGGATTTTGAGAAACTGATTGATCTGAACCCGGACCAGCCGGAAGGCTATTTGCGGCTGGGTCGACTTTACAGCGAACTGGGGCAGTTTGCCCGGGCCGTCCAGACCTACAGGGCGGGGCTGGAGGCACGCCCGGGCGGAGCGATGCTTTTGCTCGGCCTTGCAGAGGCTTTGGAACGGGCTGGCGATTTGGACGAGGCTGTGGCCACGGCGGAGAAAACCCTGGAGGCGTTGCCCGATCACCCTGGCGCACTTGGCATCTGGGCGCGGGCAAAGCGCCGGCAGGGTCATCTGGTGGAGGCCAGGGACCGGCTTGAGCGGGTTGAGGTGGCTAAACTTCCGCCGGAATTGCGCCGGATCATTCATGGTGAACTTGGTCAGATTTATGATCGCCTGGGCGATGTTGCAGACGCGTTCGGGCATTTCACCGCGCAGAATTCCGCTGCGACGAATATACTTGAACCAATGAACATCGACAGACAGACCTACATGGCGCAGGTTCAGGAGCTGAAAACCGCCTTCACGCCGGCGTGGGTGGCGTCATGGGGCAAGGTTGCACCGGCGGACCTTTGCGACATTCCGGCACCGGTTTTTCTGGTGGGTTTTCCGCGCTCCGGGACCACACTTCTCGACCAGTTTCTGGATGCCCATGATGGTATTGAGGTTGTGGAGGAGCAGCCGGTTCTGCTGCCGGTGCGTGATGCTCTCAAACGCGAAGGCGGGTATCCGCAAGCCCTTGAGGGTCTGGATGTCCGACGGATCAACGAGCTGCGCACTCTCTATCTTGAGGCGTTGAAGAAGGTGGGGGCTGATCCGCAGGGAAAGATCGTCGTTAACAAGCTGCCCCTCAACATCATTCATGCTGGTCTTATTGCACGGATTTTTCCCGAGGCCCGGTTTATTTTGGCGCTACGCCATCCGGCGGACGCGGTGCTTTCGTGTTTCATGCAGGACTTTCAGTTAAACGCTTCCATGGCGCATTTCCTGACCTTGAAGGACAGTGCGGCCTTGTATGAGGCGGTGATGTCGCTTTGGACCCAGGTGCGCGCGCTGGTGCCACTTTCAGTTGCTGAGGTTCGCTACGAGGAGTTGATCGAAGATCCGCAAAGGGCGTTGGGCGATGTTCTGCCTCTTCTGGGGCTTGGCTGGCAACCCTCCCAGGGGGACCATGCAGCGCATGCGCGCGCGCGCGGAACGATCCGTACGCCGTCCTACTCGCAGGTAACGGAACCGCTTTACACCCGGGCAGCCGGTCGCTGGCTTCGGTATGAAAGCCAGTTGGACGGGGTTTTGCCTCGCCTTGAGCCGTTTATTCGAGAATTTGGATATGAGTAATCCGATCACGCTGCGCTCAAATGGTTGTGAGCGACGCCGTGAGGTCCTTGGCATGCGACCAAGAGAGCGCTACATGAGCGAGGGGACAGAAGTCCTTTGTTTGGACTTTATGAGATAGACAGAAAGCTGGGGACCGCGCACCATGAACACGAACACAACGAAGAAAATTTTGCTGGTCGACGATGATGATGCGCTGCGTACTTCATTGATTGAACAACTTGCTTTGCACGAAGAATTTTCCTGTACGCCGGTTGCGTGTGCCGCCGATGCAATTGAACATGTGCGCGCGAACCATGTGGACATGGTGCTGCTTGATGTGGGCCTGCCGGATATGGACGGTCGTGAAACGTGTAGGCTGATGCGCAAGGGTGGCCTGAAGGCGCCGGTGATTATGCTGACGGGTGCAGATAGCGACAGCGATACAATTCTGGGGCTGGAAGCCGGTGCCAATGATTACGTGACCAAGCCGTTCCGGTTTGGCGTTCTTCTCGCCCGCATCCGGGCCCACCTGCGTCAGCATGAGCACAGTGAGGATGCGGTGTTCAAGATAGGGCACTACACTTTCAAACCCTCAGCCAAAATGCTGATTGACGATGAAGAGAAAAAAGTCAGGCTCACGGAAAAGGAAACCGCAATCCTGAAGTTTCTCTATCGCACCGGTGTCAAGACCGTGAGCCGTGACGTGCTTTTGCATGAAGTGTGGGGATATAATTCCGGTGTTACGACACACACGCTGGAAACCCATATTTATCGGCTGCGCCAAAAAATTGAGCGCGACCCTTCCAATGCGGAACTTCTGGTTACCGAATCCGGTGGCTACAAGCTGGTGCCATAGAACGCATCCGGTGCTGTTCAGGTTTTCAGATCTTCGGGTTCGTTAGCGGTAAGAGCGTAGGCTTCAATGAAGGCCTTGGGCATGCGAGAAGGACGACCGGACTGTATGTCGATACAGACGAAGTCAGAGCGGCCGCGCAGCAGGGTTTGACCGGTTGCTGCATTCACCATCTGAAACCGGCGGCGGAGCCGAAGTTTTGCATCGTTGCCTGTGATCCAGGTGGCGAGGGTAATCGTTTCTCCCTCATGGGAGGGGCGGAGATACGTCATCTCATGGGTTCGGACGACCATGCCTTTTCCGATGTTGGCATAGGCCCTGAAATCCAGCCCCAGTGCTTTTGAGTGTTCCCAGGCTATTTTTGCCATCCAGGTCAGGTAGACAACATTGTTCGTATGCTGAAAGTCATCAATGTAGTCAGGCTTGACGATGACCTCCAGCGTGAAGGGGTCTGGATAGTCCCAGGCGGGTTCGGGTGTCTGGGGCGGGCGGGTCGCGGTCATTGAGATTTCCTCTGAGGTATATACGCGGCCTTGTTTACGAGGTTCGGACCTCTAAGCCAAGGCTTTGGGGGCTTTGGGGGCTTTGGGGGCTCGACCCGGTAAGGTTTAGCCCTTACCCTGCCGCACATGATACTTCAGGATGCCGTGACACTGCTTGCCCGGACACCGCTGTTTGAGGGTGTTGATCCGGTGCGCCTTGAAGTCCTGGCCTTTACAGCGACCCCCCTTGCCTTTGGTGTGGGAGATACGCTGGTGCGCGAGGGGCAGGCGGCAGATGGGGCTTTTCTGCTTTTGTCCGGTGAAGCTGTGATGATGGCGGTTGAGGGAGACGGACATCGCAGGGTGCGCCGTCTTGATCCAGGTGATCTGGTGGGAGAGCTGGCGTTGACGCAACCGGTGACCTGGTCTGCGACGGTACGGGCGGCAAGCCCTGTTGAGATACTGAAACTTGAGCGTGATGTGTTTTTACGACTGGCGGATGAGTTCCCTGAAATTGCCCAGGGGTGTTTCAGGGGAGCTGTTCGGCAGGTTACAGAACTGAGTGGTGATCTGGCAGCGCTTACCCAGCGCTTTTCTAGCGCGCGGGATGCCCGGTTAGTACACACAATGTCGGCACGCGGAATGGCGCGCAAAGAAGAAACAAAAACGGACCCTGAAAATAATGAGTGAGAGCCCTTCTGCTGCCCCTTCAACATCGCGCGCAGGTCTGACGCTTGACGATGCCAAGCAGAAAGGCTGGCCGCCCAACATTCTGGCGGTGTTCAAGCGCATGTCGCCGGCAGGCCGTTACCTCGGCCTTGAGATTCTGGATGTGGAGATGGAGAGCCTTACGGTTAAAGTGGCGTTTAATGCCAGCGATGACCTCTGCAATTTGTGGGGTGGTATACAGGGCGGCATGGTGGCCGCCATGCTGGATGATGTGATGGCATTTGCCATCGGTCTTGATCTTGACTGGGGGCAGATTTCGCCGACGCTGGAAATCAAGGTTTCCATGCTGGCCCCGGCGCGGCCCGGCAGACTTTATGCTACGGGCACGGTCATCAAGCGCGGCAAGTCGGTGGGCTTTGTTGAAAGCGAACTGAGGGACGCGGAGGGCAGGCTGCTTGCCACGGGTTCTTCCACCGCCACATTTGTGACATTGAAAAAGAGAGAGTGAGGGGCGGCCTGTGCCGAGCGCTCCCCGCCGGGGTGCAGAGGCTATAGCTTGAAGGTTGCGATGACAGGTGCGTGGTCGGAAGGTCTTTCCCAGCCGCGCGCGTCTGTCACAACCTGCATGGATTTTGGTGTGTCCGCCATTGCAGGTGTCACCCAGATGTGATCGAGGCGACGGCCCTTGTTGGCGGCGGCCCAGTCCTTTGCCCGGTAGCTCCACCAGGAGTAGAGCTTTTCGTCGTCGGGCACAAAGTGGCGCATGACGTCAATCCAGTTGTGGGACTTCATGAGGCGGTCTAGGTGTTCCACCTCGACAGGTGTGTGGCTGACGATTTTGAGCAGTTTCTTGTGTGACCAGACATCATGCTCCAGCGGGGCAATGTTCAGGTCGCCGACGAGCACCATTTTTGCGGTCTTTTTATTCTTGTGGGCTTTGTACCAGCTCTCCATTTCGGTGAGGAAGTTGAGCTTGTGGGCGAACTTTTCATTTGTCTCAACGTTGGGCTCATCGCCGCCTGCGGGTACGTAATAGTTATGCACCCGGATGCCGCCTGCGCCTGGAACGGTTGCTGCGACGTGGCGCGCGTCTCCCTTTTTGCAGAACTCGCGCATTTCAATGTCGGCCAGGGGCACACGGGAGACGATGGCGACGCCGTGATAGGCTTTCTGTCCGTTCAGGGCGATGTGGCCATAGCCGAATTTTTTGAAGTCCTTTTGCGGGAACGCATCATTTTGACATTTGATCTCCTGCAGGCAGAGCAGGTCAGGCTTGTATTCTTTCAGAAACTTCTCCACATGTCCGATGCGAAGACGCACGGAGTTGATGTTCCAGGTGGCGATTTTCAGGGTCTTCATGGCAGTCACGTGGGGTGACCTCGTGTGAGTGGTGGTTGAAAATCTCAGAAGATATTGAAGGTAAGGCCCGCAATACCGATGGGCCAGCGGCCGCGTTCAAACAGTCGAAAGCGCAGCATAAACGGATGGTCATCCTCTGCCCCGGCGGCAACGGCAATTGCGGCACCGTGTAGTGCCTGCATGGCGGCACCGGCGGCTGCGATGGCGATCTCCATGTCCTCAACCCCCCAATTGTTGGCGGCGGTTTCAGCGGCGTTGCGCACGGCCTCGTCAGCCTGGGCAGCAACATAGGTGAACCCGATCTCGAAGGCTTCTTCGCTCAATACCTCCAGCAGATCGCTGGACAGGGCGGCGCGCAGGCCTTCTTCGGTCTCCCAGGCGGCGGAGTTCCAGTCGCCGCTTTCTGCGGCAGTGGTTGCATCCTCCCAGTTGGAGAGCGTTGCCACACCGGCGTCGGGAAAGCCAAGCCCCTCCAGGTAGCTGAGTGCGATTGCGCGGGTTGGCTGATCGAGAGGGGTGCCCAGCTCCCCAAACCAGGGAATGTCAGGCAACAGACGTGCGAAGTCGCGCAAGGAAGCCAGGGCTGGCATTTCAAGGCTGAGCTCTTCCAGCTCTGCGTCGGAAAGGGCGGGGGTATCCCCGTTGGGGAGTTCAATGGACATGCAGGGGTTATATCGCGGGTTGGGGTGCAGCAAAAGCGCTGTGCGGCATTTGCCGTCCGAATATGTCTGATTTGGGCTTTTGTTGACCGGACCGGTTTGGGCAGCAGACACGAAAACGCCCCACCAAGGGGGCTGGGCGGGGCGTCCGTTGCGCTTACTGCGCTCGCGCCAAGAGGGGAAATCGGCGCTGGTGGATGGAACGCTCCTGATTTTGAGGACCTCAAGGGGGGGCTGTTGGTCCTCGGGGTTCCACCGACTAGGGACATAGATAGGCCTCTCCCGAGCCGGTTTCAATGGAAACTGCCCAAACTACCTAACCCTTTATGAACAAGCCGACTTCCCTTAATGAACAGAATATCGCCTGTAATGCTTTGTTTTTGCGTGTATTTTCCGAATAACTGGTGGTTATCGGTGTTTTTCGTGTTGAGGGGCTGTCGCGGTTCAAACCTGCGCGTCCCTGACAGGGGTTAACGCTCCTGTTTCGTTACGGGAAGCAGGTCAGACGATGCCCGGGTCCCGGGCGGTGAGATCAAGGGCGATGCGGGCGCGCTCAAAGAACCAAAAGCTCGCCCTTGGTGCTTTTGCGTATCCGGTGGCAGATAAGGGTGCTTGCTCGTCTCATGAGGCAAGTCTCGTGCTGGCGGCGTGGGGGCTCTAATCGGGTTCTTTGTCCAGACCGTCAATCGAGCTCCGAAGCTGTTCCACCATCTGAGGCATCCCAACGTCCGTGAAAATATCCCGAGCCTCTCCCCAGAGCCTCAGGGCCTCGTCAAGGTCGCCTCTTGTCTTGGCGATGTTTCCCAGATTGCCGAGCGCAGCAACTAGAACGATCTTGTCCCAGCCGGCCTCTGAGGTTCTTGATGGTTGTTTCAAGCGCTGCTTTTTGCGACGTTCAATCAGCTTTGTCTCTCTCAAAATTTGCATTTGTCTTTGATAGAGAGATTAGGTTCTCGACTATTGTGGTTACAGCGTTGTTTTCAGTCCGTCGGGAAAAGAATTTTCTAAACGCGACAAGCCCCCCCGCCACCATGCCAATGATTAATGTTAGGGAGGCGAGGACCTCTAACCATTCTCCATTGTCTGTGAGCCACGTTTTTGCGGTTTCGATGAGTTCCATACCGCCACTATAGCGAGAGGTGTGTTTTGGTAGAACAACAAACCCTGTCGTCGTTTTCGGGTTTGTTCCGGCAATCCAGGGCCGCTTGGGGGAGGTGGAGAGGTTTCATACATTCAGCAAAAGGTGTTCGCGCTCCCAGGCGGAGATGACCTGTTGGTAGCCGTCATACTCAACCATTTTTACTTCCGTGTAGACGGTGAGGAAATCATTGCCCAGCACGTTGCGCAGTTCCTTGTTGGCGTTGAGCTTGATGAGGGCGTCCAGCAGGTGTTTGGGCAGGGCGTAGGTTTTGCTCTCGTAGGCCACGCCGGCTTTTGGTTCGGAGGGCTTCACTTCGTTCACCATGCCCAGATAACCGCAGGCGAGTGACGTTGCAAAGGCGAGGTAGGGGTTGGCGTCCGCGCCGATGACACGGTTCTCGATGCGCCGCGCGGAGGCCTCGGAAATGGGCACGCGCAGGCCGACGGTGCGGTTGTCCACCGCCCAGTGAGTGTTAATGGGGGCGGCGTTCCATTTCACAATCCGGCGGTAAGAATTGACGTTGGGGGCGATCAGCGCCATCGCGCTCGGCAGATGTTTTTGCAGGCCGCCAATGTGGTGGTGAAACAGTTTGGTGTCGTGGCCTTCTCGTGTGGCAAACAGGTTGTGGCCTGTCTGCTTGTCCACCAGCGACTGGTGAATGTGCATGGAGGAGCCCGGTTCGTGCTGATAGGGTTTGGCCATAAAGGTCGCATAGACCCCGTGCTTGAGGGCGGACTGGCGCACGGTGCGCTTGAACAGGAACACCTGATCGGCCAGCTCCAGGGCATTGCCGTGATTGAAGTTGATCTCGACCTGGGCCGCACCGGCTTCGTGGGTCAGGGTGTCGATGTCGAGCTCTTGAGCCTCGCAATAATCGTACATGTCCTCAAAGATCGGATCGAATTCGTTGACCGCATCGATACCGTAAGACTGGCGCCCGGTTTCGCGTCGGCCGCTTCTGCCGATGGGAGGTTCCAGGGGATAGTCCGGGTCGATATTTTTTTTTGCCAGAAAAAACTCCAGTTCAGGGGCCACGACCGGCTGCCAGCCGTGCGCGTCGTACAGGTCCAGAACATGGCGAAGGACGGCGCGCGGAGAGATTTGCACCGGTCTGCCGTCGCGATGTTTGGCATCGCAGATTACCTGCGCGGTGGGTTCGTCGTACCAGGGCACCATGCGCAGGGTGGCGGCGTCTGGTTCCAGAATGGTGTCGGGCTCGGTCTCGTCCAGGTAGGCACTTTCGTTGATGTAGTCCCCCGTCACGGTCTGGCCGAAGACACTTTCGGGAATGCGCAAGGCGTCGGAATTTACGGCAGCTAGAAATTTTTTGGTAGGGAGAATTTTGCCTCGCGCAATGCCGGACATGTCGGGCACCATGCATTCCACTTCCGTGACACGTCTGTCGCGCAGCCATCTGGCTATTCCGGTTTTGGTGTTGGTTTGTGCTTCTGTCTTGTTTTCAGCGGTTCCGATTTTTGCGGCTGGCATGGATCACCTGATCGTTTGTTGCGTCGTTCACTTATTGCATCAGTTACTTGCTGTGCACGCGGCCTCGCGTACGGCGTCGCCGAAGGCCCGGAAAAGTTTCTGCGAGACCGGGTTTTCCCCGACCTTCCACTCCGGGTGCCACTGTACGGCAAGGGCGAAGCCCGCTGCCGTCCGGTGGGACAGGGCTTCGGGGGTGCCGTCAGGGGCAAGGCCTTCGATTGTCAACACATGGGCGGGTTTTGCAATGGCCTGGGCGTGGAGAGAGTTAACTTCAATATTTTGGGTGCCGAGGATCTGCGCAAATTTTCCCTCCGGGGTCAGCGTTACCGTGTGGGCCGGGCCATATTGTACTTCGCGCGGGTCTTGTTTGTTTTCGCGGTGGTCAAGCCTTGGCGCTTTGCCCTGTTCGGAAGGCACTTTGTGAATATGTTGGTGCAGGGTGCCGCCAAAGGCCACGTTCATTTCCTGAAACCCCCGGCAGACCGCAAACAGGGGTACGGCGCGGGCCACGCATTGCCGGATCAATTCCAGGGTCAGGGCATCGCGCTGCACGTCGTGGAGGGTGTCTTCGCGTGAGGGCGTGCCGTCATACTCGCTCGGATGGACGTTTGACCAGGAGCCTGTCAGGAAGATGCCATCCACCGCCTGAAATATCTCCTCCAGGTCGATGGGCTTTGGCGTGACCGGGATCAGAAGAGGCAGGCAGTCTGCCCCTTCGTCTACCGCCTTAATGTATTTCTCGCCGACGGCATGAAAAGGGTGGGAGCCCATCCTCTTGATGTCGCAGGGGACGCCGACGAGGGGTCTCTTCTGATTGCGTGCCATGTCTTCTGGCTACCATGGGACAAGGGGGGGCAGCAAGGCTGGCGGGGGGCTTGCGCCTGGCTTTAGCGTCTGGCGCCGGGCGTTAGTTCTTCACGAACGGTAAAGAGATCGTTGGCGGCTTTTACTCCGCGCTGAACATTGCGCAGTGCGATGGTGGTCTGGAGCCCCTGCGCGTCGCGTACAATCCACTGGCGCAGTTGCAGTTCTGGTTCATCAAAAACTAGTGTGAGGTCGCCGGGGGCTTCTCCGTTCGGGTCAGCCAGCGTTACGCGCAGCAGGCCCGGCTCCCGGTTGACGGTGCGTATGTTGGAAGACCGCAACAGGTCAATATCTGCGGCGAGCAGCAGGCTAAGCGGGGTAGCGCCGATCGGATAGCGCTGGGCTGCGTAGGAGCCCTCCTTGATAATTACCCAGGTGCCGTCCGCTACTACAAGTAGCTCGGTCGGGGGGGCGTATTCAAAGCGCAGGCGTCCGGGGCGGCGCAGATAAAACATGCCCTCAGTGATGGAGCCATCGGGGCCGACCTGCAAAAACCCCCCCTGTAAATGCTCAAGGGTATTGAGGTAGCTGGTCACACGGTTCACGTCGGCGCGGTCCTGAGCGCTCAATGTCGCGCCGACCTGGGCGGCATTTGCCCCGGCCAGCGGCGTCAACAGGGCCAGCAGCAAAATGGCAAGCCCGGCAATGGCGGCAAGCACCAGTGTCCGGTGGCGCGCATGGGCTGCGGCTTTGGGGTCTTTTGACGGGTCGATCATGAAGGCCAGCATAGGCACCCTTTATGGCGGAATGATGGAATGAGTGAGGCGGTTTGCTGAACAAATACTCAGGTTGATGAACGAAGAAGGGGGTTAATACCGCACTCCGTCACCGGGCTCTCCGATCAGTACCTGGCGTTTGCCTGCGTGGTTTGGAGCGGAAATGACGCCTTCTTCTTCCATCTGTTCGACGATGCGCGCGGCGCGGTTGTAGCCGATCTGGAGCTTGCGCTGGATGTAGGAAGTTGAGGCGCGTTTGTCGCGGCCGACAATGGCAACCGCCTGATCGTACAGGGCGTCGCCGGACGAGCCGCTTTGGCCAAGCAGATTGTTTGCATCTCCCTCGCCACTATCTTGTGTCACGGCTTCGAGATATTCGGGAACGCCCTGTTTTTTCAGGAACTTCACGACTTTCTCGACTTCCGTATCGGAGACAAAGGGGCCGTGCACGCGTGAAATGCGGCCTCCCCCCGCCATGTAAAGCATATCGCCCTGACCCAGCAATTGTTCAGCACCCTGCTCGCCCAGAATGGTGCGGCTGTCGATCTTGGAGGTGACCTGGAAGGAAATACGGGTAGGGAAATTTGCCTTGATGGTGCCGGTGATGACATCCACAGAAGGACGCTGGGTTGCGGTGATGATGTGAATACCCGCCGCGCGTGCCATCTGGGCAAGGCGCTGGATGGTGGCCTCGATATCCTTGCCCGCCACCATCATCAGATCGGCCATTTCATCGACAATGACGACGATGAAGGGCATGCGTTCCAGCGTGATCTCTTCTTCCTCGTAAATTGCCTCGCCGGTCTCCCGGTCAAAGCCGGTTTGTACCGTGCGGATGATTATCTCGTCGTTCTCAAGCGCCTCGGCGATACGCAGATTAAAGCCGTCAATATTGCGTACACCGACTTTGGACATTTTGCGGTAGCGGTCTTCCATCTCCTTGACCACCCACTTCAGTGCCATCACGGCCTTTTTTGGGTCAGTAACTACGGGAGCCAGCAGATGGGGAATACCGTCATAGATGGACAGTTCCAGCATTTTTGGGTCGATCATAATCATTCTGCATTGGTCGGGCCGCATCCGGTAGAGCAGGGACAGGATCATGGTGTTGATGCCCACGGACTTGCCTGAGCCGGTGGTGCCTGCGATCAACAGATGCGGCATACGGGCCAGATCGGCGATGACCGGTTCGCCGCCGATGTTTTTTCCCAGGGCCAGCGGTAAGGCACAATCTGTTCCGTCATATTCAGACGAGGACAGAATTTCTTTCAGGCCCACCATTTCCCGGCGTGTGTTGGGGAGCTCAATACCAATGGCGTTGCGCCCGGGGACCACTGCGACGCGGGCAGACACAGCACTCATGGAGCGCGCGATATCGTCGGCCAGTGCGATGACGCGCGATGACTTGATGCCGGGTGCTGGTTCAAGTTCGTAGAGCGTGACCACCGGTCCGGGACGCACATTGATGATCTCGCCGCGAATACCGAAATCATCAAGCACGCCCTCCAGCAGGCGGGCGTTTTGCTGCAAGGCCTCGTCGGAAAGCGTGTCGCCTGTGGTCTGGTGTTTCACGGCGCTCAGAATGGAAAGCGGGGGCAGGTCAAAATCATCCGTTGGTAGAAGATCAAGCATGGGCTGACGTTCCGCCTCGGCGCGTTTTCCGGGCCGGGCTTTTTTGTTTGAGCGACGCACCGGAACCCGGCGGCGCCGGACTGCGGGCTCTTCCTCTTCGATCAGGGCGCGGCGTTCGGCGGGGACCCGGCGTCTGGGCGCCAAGGCGTCGTCTTCCCAGTCTGGCTCGCGGGCAAACCGGGTGAAAAGAGCGCTTGTGCGATCGCTCACGGTGTACCAGAAAATCTGGAGCCGTCCGGGTTCAGCGTCTTGTGTGGTGCCCTGCCGGCTTTCGCGGGCCTCCTCCCTTGCGTAGGCCCAGTCATAGTAGCGGTCGATGAGCTTCCAGCGCAGTTCCGATACCTGGTCCATGCTGATGTCGCCGGCGTAGCCCAGAGCGATGATGCTCAACCCGAGGGTGATGACGCCCATTGTTACGTAAGCCGGTCCGGTGCCGATCAATATGCCCAGATGGCCGGCTGTGAAAGTCGCCAGCGTGTCGCCGACAAGGCCGCCGAAGCCTGTTGTGAGGGGCCAACCGGCGCTTACAGGCGTCAGGCTGGCCATGCAGGCGAGGGTGGCAAGGCCGATCACGCCAACCAGTATCCGGCGGCGTGTCCGATCAGGCGGGAGATGGGTCAGAAGCCGCCAGCCCCAGATGATGCCGAGCGGCACCAGTAGGAGAGCTGCCAGCCCCAGAAGCTGATAGGCAAGGTCGGCTGTGACTGCGCCTGCGTGTCCCACCCAGTTTTCAATGCCGACGCCGGTTGCCCGGTTCCAGCTTGGGTCGCTGCTCGACCAGCTTGCAAAGGCGAGGACCAGAAAACCGGCAAGGCCGATCAGCCCCAGGCCCGTTGCCTCATAGAGGCGATGACGAAAGAAAACACGCACTCCCATGGGCAGATGGTGGACGGGGTTGGGTAGGGATCTGACGAGGGCCATCTTGCCTCTCCTATGCTCTGAGCACGTTGTTGATGCGGGTCAGTGCGATTTCGGTGGTTTCTTCGTTCTGGACCAGAGCCAGGCGGATGAAGCGCTGCCCGGGATTGTGATCGGGATCGTCGGTGGCGAGGGTGTTGTCGCTGCGTGCCAGATAGCCGCCGGGCAGGACTTTTATGCCCGCCTTTTCCCATAATTGTTTTGTGACCGTTTCGCCGTCTCCGACATCAAGCCAGAGGAAGAACCCTCCTGCGGGACGGTAAAAGCCAAAACGGTTACCAAAAATGCGTTCCGCAATGTCCAGTTTTGTTTGATAGCGGGTGCGGTTTTCGGTGGCGTGGGTATCATCGTTCCAGCATGCGGTGGCGACGGCGAGTGCCGGCAGCGGCGTCTGGGGAGCGGCGATGTTGCGTAACGCCCGAAAGCGCGCCATCAGGTCTCTGTCGCCAGCGCAAAACCCGGAGCGTAGGCCCGGCAGGTTGGAGCGCTTGGAGAGGGAGTGAAAGACGATGACGTTCTCGAATGGATCGCCGGACGCCGGGATAGGGAGCTGCAAGGCGGCCTGTAGTGCGCCTGGCGGGGCTGTGCGGTCGTAGATGTCGGCGTAACACTCATCGACCACCAGGGTGCTGCCGTGCTCGCGCGCCAGTTCGATCAGGTTTTTCAGATACTGAAGGGAAGCGATGGTGCCTTGCGGGTTGGCAGGGGAGCAGAAATAGATCATGGCGGTGCGGGCCAACAAGTCTTCGTTCAGGCTTGCAAAATCGGGCAGAAAATTGTTTCGGGGTGTTGCGGCGATGTATTGGGGGTCAGCCCCTGCCGCCAGTGCTGCTGCGGCGTAGCATTGGTAAAACGGGTTGGGCATTAAGACGGCGGGTTGTTTGCCCGCTTTTTGTGTGGGGCAGACGACGAGGGCCAGATTGAACAGGGCCTCACGGGTGCCGTTGACCGGCAGCACGCTGGTGTCCGGGTCAAGGGTTTCGGGGGGCAGGTCGTAGCGCCTTGCCAGCCAGCCTGCGACAGCTTCGCGAAAGGCTGTGGTGCCCCCTATAGGGGGATAGCGACCATAGTCTTTCTCATGAGCGCGGAGAATGTCGAACATAAAGGCAGGGACAGGGTGCTGTGGTTCCCCAAGGCTCAAGGTCACGGTGTCGTGCCCTGGCCTGGTGCCCTCCAGCAGGGTATTCAGGCGCGCGAAAGGCCCGTCAGGCAAATGCTCAAACCGATTGCTCATGGGGCAATCTTAACCAAGACGAAGTGGTGCCGTCTAGGGCGAAAGGCGGGAAAACTGTTCAAAAGCAGGCACTTATACCTGATTTTGGAGACATAAAATTAATGGCTTGTTAACCTCTTTCCTAACGCACTCTTACCCCTCAACGTAAACAGGCCCCTGTCTGTTTCCAGCCAGAGGCCCGTCTTCTGAGTTTCTTTCAGCCGGATCAGCGCGGTGCGCGTTCGCCTTCCGGGTTGGCGCCGATCTTGTGGATCGCGAGGTCGGCCCCCATTTCTTCTTCTTCTTCGGTGAGCCTGATGCCCATGACCACTTTAAGGGCACCGTAGACGATAAGTCCCATCACCAGGGCGTAGGCCGCTCCCATGAGAGAGCCGACAAGCTGGCCCATGAAGGTTACGCCACCGAGGCCGCCGAGGGCTTCGGTTCCAAAGACCCCCGCCGCAACTGCACCCCAAAGGCCACAAAGCCCGTGCAGAGGCCAGACACCGAGAACATCATCGATCTTCCATTTGTTCTGGCAGAGCCCGAACAGGAGAACAAATATCGCGCCAGCACCAGCACCCACGGCAAGAGAGCCCAGCGGGTGCATAATGTCAGAACCCGCACACACGGCCACGAGGCCCGCGAGTGCTCCATTGTGAATGAAGCCCGGATCGTTTTTGCCAACAATGAGGGCAGCAATAATGCCGCCAGCCATGGCCATAACCGAGTTCAGGGCGACGAGCCCGGAAACGCTTTCCAGCGACTGAGCTGACATGACGTTGAAGCCGAACCAGCCAATGCAGAGCAGCCACGACCCCATTGACAGCCAGGGGATGGAAGAGGGAGGAATGCCGACAAGGCGCCCATCGGGAGTATAGCGACCCTTACGCGCGCCCAGCATTAAAACCGCAGCAAGTGCCAGCCAGCCGCCAATGGCATGGACGACGATGGAGCCTGCAAAGTCATGCAAGGGGGCCCCAAAGGTTGCGCCGATCCAGTCCTGGATGCCGAAATTGCCGTTCCAGATGACGCCCTCAAAGACCGGGTAGACGAACCCGACAATGGCGGCGGTCGCAAAGGCCTGGGGCCAGAATTTGGCCCGTTCCGCGATGCCGCCGGAAATGATCGCCGGGATGGCGGCTGCAAATGTGAGCAGGAAGAAGAATTTTACAAGGCTCACGCCCTGGAGCCCAAACTCGTACCCTTCTGCCGTTGCATCGCCGCTCAGCACAGCCGCGCTGGTCATGAAGTCAACACCGTAGGCGACGGTGTATCCGATGAAGAAGTAAGTAACGGTTGAAATGGCGAAATCGACGATGATTTTCACCATCGCGTTCACCTGGTTCTTGTGACGGACAGTGCCGACCTCAAGAAAGGCGAAGCCTGCGTGCATTAGAAAGACGAGGATTGCCCCCATCAACAAGAAAAAGACGTCGCCACCGGCGGAACTGCTCTCCATGGAATGTATCTCCGTTGTCACCCAAACAGAATATGGACTGGCCGGGTTCCGTCGTTTCTGCCGACAGGCCCCTGGCCACCACAATCAGCCCGCGGATACCCCCCCGCAGGATTATTATCTGTCAGGCCACTCAAGCGGCGTGCCAGCTCGGTGAAAACGTGAAAGTGCGTTAAAAGCCAATGGGCAGGGTCAAAATTTGGCTATTGGCGGAAAAGCAGGCAGTGAGGCGATTGCTTAAATAATATGCAACGTGCCTGGGCTTGTGGTGCGGACAGCCTTGTTTTTAGGCACTCCTCAATGCCTGACCCGGAAACATTCCCCCACCCCAAATCTGACATTATCCCGCTCCCAGCGTGAGCGCCTCATAATTGTGTTTTTTGTCTCTCCTCATGAGAGGGCACACAGATGGATATCAGCAGCCCAGACTATAAACAGGCTTTTGAAGCCTATCTCCGGCAGGGGGTGGCTATCCCAACATCTGGCCTGCTATCGCAAAAGCGAGCTCACCCCACAACGTACTATACCCGGCGTGCGCGGCAAGACGCCAAGACGC
>CAZNLO010000025.1:26401-29459 GCA_964573935.1 uncultured Parvibaculum sp.
CAAGACGCCAAGACGCGGCCCACCCATGCCGCCAATCACGGCAAAATCTTTGCCTGGGCCAGGCCTCCGGCAACCGGCCATCCGGGGAAAGATTACGGGTGCCGCTGCGTTGCTGATGTGTATCAGCCGGGGTTTTCCGAAACTTTCAGTATCACGTTGACGAATGTCTCCGATAGCGGGTCGCGCTGGACAAATTCTGATTTTGTGTACCATTACTTCTTCGGCCGAGGCCAAACAGTCCGTGTACGGGATCTGGGTCACTTAAGGGCCATTGCTGCGGAATATAAACGCATCGTTATTGATGACCCGTCACGCCTGCCGACCCAAATCGCAGAGAAGGTGCGCGCAACGGTGAATGGTTCTTTCACGGAGGATTTTGAAACCACTTACCAAATGCAGAGCATTACCTTCAGCATTGGCAATACGGTCATCGAGGGTGATTTTTATGGTGTCAGCAAAGAAGTAAATGGCATTTTGCACCTGAGCGGCACCATCGATTTTCGTTTGCGAGATGAATTTAGTGACCCGCTTGATCTGGAAGAAGGACGAAAGAAGCTGATGGAAGAAATTGATCAGCTCACATCGTCGGTTCTTGATCAGGTCGGTGATCTGATGGGCGATGCGAGGGCCATTATAGACCGGGTGCTGTCGCGCGTTACGGACTGGCTTGGCCAGGTGGACCGGCAATTACGGGACTATATCATCAACCGGGCGCTCCATGAGTTGACCCGCCGCAGAAAATCCACTTCTATAGGAGAATATAAAGTTTACCCGGAGATTCCCGGCGGCACCCCTTATGATATTGTCGATGACTGGGGTGCAACCTTCTCCGCTGAGGTGTTTCTTGATGGATCACAAAGCCGATATGCCCCCTGAAAAACGTCGCAAGCGGTGGGGCTGTCTGACTTACATTCTGGTCTTCTTCCTGCTGTGCGCCGGTCTGTTTGTTCTTCTCGTCATTGATGTTCGCCGTGAATGTGTGGTGATGCCGAACGGGTTTCTCATTGGTCGGGCGACAGTGTTTTCAGATATGCGTAGCCCGGGTGCCGACATTGCCCTTAAATATCCTGATGGCCGCCTGTTTTTGCGTGGCGACAGGGCGATGGATTTTTGGGATCAGGACTCCTTGGCGGGCACCTTCTATAACACGCCTGAAGGTCGTTCAGACAGATACGTCTACCTGAATGATGTTGGCCTGATCCTGAAAAGCGAACAGCCCGAACTCTATCAGTTTCACTATGACAGGAAGAGAGTGCTGCATCGGCACCCCGGGCCAACGTCAGGCGGTCATATCGTTCGAACCTACCACCTTTTACACAAAGATTCGGACAATCACAGGAGCGGGTGCCCGACGGACTGGTTCTGGCCCCGCAAAGCGGGTTTTATTCCCCTCATGCTCCATTATGACCAAAAGACTGAGAGTGATGGGAGTGATACCCCTATGAGAGAATGGACCCCGGAGCTTCCCCGCTGAGGTCTACAGACCGGGCCGGGTCGCACACAAAAAAGGACCCAGGCCGGGGGTGGCCTGGGTCCGGGGTGGTCCGCGCACCGCAAGATGGGTGGCTGTGGCGCGAGGACCGGTATTGGCGAGAAGCCAGCTCAAATCCGGTCGCTAAATCCGGCGGGACCCGGCCCCAAACTCCGGATAGGCTTCCAGTCCGATTTCGGTCTTGTCGAGCCCCAGGACTTCTTCTTCCTGAGTGGCCCGGATGCCGATCGTGTATTTGAGCGCCAGCCAGAAGGCGAGGCTTGCGATCGCCACAAATGCGCCAACTGAGACAACGCCGATACCCTGGGTGTAGAAACTCGTGTCGGTATTGGTCAGCGGCACCGCCATGGTGCCCCAGATGCCGGCAAACAGGTGAACCGGAATGGCTCCCACAACATCGTCGACCTTCAACTTGTCGAGGAGAGGCACTGCAAAGACAACGATCACACCGCCTACGGCACCGATCATCACAGCCGACCCCAGGGTTGGTGTCAGTGGTTCTGCGGTGATGGAGACGAGCCCGGCGAGCGCGCCGTTCAACGCCATGGTCAGGTCGACCTTGGTATAGAGCAACTGTGTCAGGACCATCGCTGCCACCACACCGCCTGCGGCTGCCATGTTGGTGTTGATGAATATCTGTGACACGTCGATGGCGTCGGACGCAGAACCCAGAGCCAGTTGTGAGCCGCCGTTAAAGCCGAACCATCCGAGCCACAGAATGAACGTGCCGAGAGTGGCCAGTGGCATGGAGGAGCCGGGCATGACGTTGATCTGGCCGTTCTCGCCATATTTGCCATAGCGTGCACCGAGGACGAGGGCCCCTACGAGGGCTGCCCAGCCGCCGGTGGAGTGGACGATGGTGGAGCCGGCAAAATCGGAGAAACCCATTTCGCTCAACCAGCCGCCGCCCCACTGCCAGGCGCCCTGGATCGGGTAGATGAAGCCGGTAAGGACAACAGTGAAGAGCAGGAAAGGCCACAGTTTGATGCGCTCGGCAAGGGTGCCTGAGACAATAGATGCGGCGGTGGCCACAAATACCATCTGGAAGTACCAGTCGGAGCTTGCGGCGTAGCCGCTGCCTGCACCGAAGTCGGCGGCGTTTGCCAGGGCGGCTGTGTCCACGGGGCTCCACAGAGCCAGCGAGCCAACCCAGCCTGCATCGACACCATCATACATCAGGTTGTAACCCACCAGATAGTACATGATGCCTGCAATAGAGAAGAGCGAGATGTTCTTGGTGCACTGGATGGCAACGTTTTTAGTGCGGACCATGCCTGCTTCGAGCATGGCAAAGCCTGCGGCCATGAACATGACCATGAAGCCGGTCATAAGGAAAAGCAGGGTGTTGAAAATGTAAGCTGCTTCATCAGTTACCGGCAGCACTGGTGCTGCTTCTTCAGCCAGGGCGGGCACTGTCATTGCCGTTACCGCAGCCGTTGCCGCACCAATGCCCAGAAGGGCGATGCGGCCGAGTTTTGAAAATGTGGATTTACTCAATCGGGGTTTCATCAGCTCTCTCCTATAGAGCGTCCGCATCGGTCTCGCCGGTGCGGATACGGGTGACTT
>CAZNLO010000026.1:0-28551 GCA_964573935.1 uncultured Parvibaculum sp.
AGGACGCCTGACTCTGACTCAGGTAGTCTAGGTTCGAATCCTAGTTCCCCAGCCAGCTACAGTCTGGCTGCGGCCGGGTTAACGAGAGTTCCCGGGAAATCAAAACAACGACTGATTGTGGGAACACACCCCCTGAGTTTGCTATTTGAATGTGTCACTGGTTTCCACTAAAGGCTACAATTGGCAATTCATTACGGTTCACAAACAGGAAAGTTTCAGTCCCAGTGTTTGAACAGACCTTCAAAAATATAGACGATGTCCTGCGCAAAGAAGCCGGTTGTTCATCGGAGCTGGACTACACCGAACAGACCTCCTGGATGCTGTTTCTCAAGTACCTGGATGATCTGGAGCAGGAACGGGCTCTACAGGCTGAACTAATGAGCAAGCCCTATGAGTTCATCATCAATGCGGACCACCATTGGTCACGCTGGGCGGCCCCTAAGAATGCCGATGGGAAGTTTGATCACGATAATGCGCTGACGGGTGACGATCTGATCGCCTATATCGACAATGACCTGTTCCCCTATCTTCGGGGCTTCAAGCAGCGGGCCACCGGGCCAAACACGATTGAATACAAGATCGGTGAGATCTTCGGCGAGATCAAAAACAAGTTCAACAGCGGTTACTCGCTGCGCGATGCGCTGGAGCTGATGGATGCTCTACGCTTTCGCACCCAGGACGAAAAGCACGAGCTGTCCCATCTCTACGAAGCCAAGATCAAGAACATGGGTAATGCCGGGCGCAATGGTGGTGAATATTACACGCCACGTCCGCTGATCCGCGCAATGATCCAGGTGATCGACCCCAAGCTCGGGGAGCGTATCTATGATGGTGCTGTGGGGTCAGCGGGCTTCCTTTGTGAGGCCCATGACTATCTGCGCAAAGGTGAGTTGACGACCAGCGAGCTGGAAACCCTGCAAACCAGTACCTTCTACGGCAAGGAAAAGAAGAGCCTGGCCTATGTGATAGCCATCATGAATATGATCCTGCATGGCATTGAGGCTCCCAACATCATCCACACCAATACGTTGGGTGAGAACATTGCCGATATCCAGGACAAGGACCGCTATGACGTGATCCTGGCCAACCCGCCCTTTGGCGGCAAGGAGCGTAAGGAGGTCCAACAGAACTTCCCTATCAAGACCGGTGAGACCGCCTTCCTCTTTCTGCAGCACTTCATCAAGAGCCTGAAGCCTGGTGGTCGTGCTGCCGTGGTAATCAAGAACACATTCCTGTCTAACTCCGACAATGCCGCTGTCGCCCTGCGTGGCGAGCTTCTGGAGAGCTGTAACCTACACACCGTGCTCGACTGTCCCGGCGGCACCTTCATCGGCGCCGGTGTGAAGACCGTAGTCCTGTTCTTTGAAAAGGGCGCTCCCACACAGAGCACCTGGTTCTACCAGCTCGACCCCGGGCGAAACATGGGCAAGACCAATCCGCTCAACGATAAGGACCTGGCCGAGTTTGTCACGTTGCAGGCGAGTTTTGCCGACAGCGGGAAATCGTGGTCGGTCAAGCGGACTGATGTTGATGCGACGAGCTTTGACCTGTCTGTGAAGAACCCCAACGCACCTGAAGAAGCGCCTCTGCGCGACCCGGAATTGATCCTCACTGAGATCGCCGCGCTGGATGCGGAGAGCGCCAATGTGCTGGAGAGTATTCGGGGGATGCTATGAGGGCGGGTTGGGAAACAAAAACCTTGGATGAAATTTGTACGATTGCTAGAGGCGGCTCACCTCGGCCGATCAAGGCCTACATTACCGATGACCCGGGTGGGATTAACTGGATCAAGATCAGCGACGCGACTGCTAGCACTAAATACATCTATTCCACCGCACAAAGAATAAAGCCGGAGGGAATAACGCGGTCTAGAATGGTTAATCCAGGGGACTTTATTCTGTCTAACTCGATGAGTTTTGGTCGCCCGTATATTATGAGGACATCAGGTTGCATCCATGACGGATGGCTGGTGCTGAGTGATAAGTCAGGTGTGTTCGATCAAGACTTTCTCTACTATTTTCTCAGCTCACCAGTTGCCTATCGACAATTCGATGCCCGTGCAGCTGGTTCGACGGTTCGCAACCTCAATATCGACCTAGTCAAAACCGTCAAGGTGCCCCTCCCGCCACTCCCCGAGCAGAAGCGCATCGTTGCTATTCTCGACGAAGCCTTTGCGGCAATCGACGTGGCGGCGGCTCATGCCCAAACCAATCTCGACAATGCCCGCGAGCTGTTTGAAAGCTATCTCAATGCCGTCTTCACTCAGAAGGGTGAGGGGTGGGTGGAAAAGCCGCTGGGTGAACTTCTCGTCTTGATAACTTACGGTTTTACAAATCCAATGCCAACGACTGGCGACGGACCGCTTCTGGTTACAGCCAAAAATGTCTTGGGCGGTAGAGTGGATTATCAGAATGCCAGGCATACCTCCCAAGAGGCTTTTGACACACTACTTACGGACAAGAGCCGACCGGAACTCGGCGATGTCCTTCTCACCAAGGACGGTAGTCTGGGGCGGGTAGCCGTGGTTGAGCGGAACGGGATTTGCGTGAACCAGTCCGTGGCTGTTCTTCGTCCCCGCGCTGAAGTTGAACCCGGTTTCCTGAAGCATTTGCTCAGCAGCTCATTTTACCAAAAACAAATGATCGCAGATGCGGGCGGGACAACGATCAAGCATATATACATCTCACGGGTAGTGAAAATGAAAGTGAGCATCCCTGATCGCTCTATTCAGCAGCAGGTGGTTAGCGAAACAGAAGATTTCTACAGCCAGACCGCAAATCTGGAAGCGCTATACAACACCAAACTCGCGGCCCTCGCTGAACTCAAACAATCCATTCTGCAAAAGGCCTTCGCCGGAGAGCTAACCGCCGATGAAACGGTGAGCCAGGTGGAGGCCGTTGCATGAACGAAGCGGAAACCCGTGCCGAGCTGATCGACCCGGCGTTGAAAGCTGCAGGCTGGGGCGTGGTTGGGGATAGTCGTGTACGCCGCGAAATGATCACTCAGGGCCGACTGATGGGCGCGGGCAAGCGGTCGGAGAAAGACATTGCAGATTATGTCTTATTCTACAAGGGCCAGAAACTCGCAGTGATTGAGGCCAAGCGGCGTGATCTTGGGGACACTGAGGGCCTAGGCCAGGCCAAGAAGTACGCCACCAAGCTACAAACGCGCTTCACCTATTCCACCAATGGCGTTGGCATCTACCAGGTGGATATGCAGACCGGCGCAGAGGGCAACATTGAGCGCTATCCCACACCGGATGAGCTGTGGGCGCTGACCTTCAGTGAGACCGCTGGTGATGCCGACGTATGGCGGGACAGGTTTGGCGCGGTACCGTTTGAAGACCGGGGTGGCCAGTGGCAGGCGCGATACTATCAACACAACGCCATCAACAAGACACTGGAGGCCATAGCAGCCGGTGAGGACCGTATTCTGCTCACGCTTGCTACCGGGACCGGCAAAACCTTCATCGCCTTCCAGCTGGCTTGGAAGCTCTTCCAGAGCCGTTGGAGCCTGGCAGCCTGGAGAGAAGGCAAGGAGCCAAGCCGTCACCCCCGTGTTCTGATGCTAGCCGACCGCAATATCCTCGCTGATCAGGCCTACAATAGCTTCTCCGCATTTGCTGAGGATGCCTTGGTCCGCATTGATCCGGAAGTGATCCGCAAGAAGGGCCGCGTGCCAAAGAACGGCAGTGTGTTCTTCACGATCTTCCAGACTTTCATGACGGGTCGTGATGAAGAGGGAAACCCCGCTCCCAGCTTTGGCGAGTATCCGTCCGACTTCTTCGATTTCATCATCATTGATGAGTGCCATCGCGGTGGTGCCAACGATGAGAGTAGCTGGCGAGAGATCCTCGACTATTTTTCCCCCGCCGTGCATCTGGGTCTGACTGCAACACCCAAACGCACGGGCAATGTGGACACCTACAGCTACTTCGGTGAGCCGGTTTACACCTACTCGCTCAAAGAAGGCATCAATGACGGCTTCCTGACGCCCTTCAAGGTCAAACAGATTGGCACCACGCTGGATGATTATGTCTACACCTCCGACGACGATGTGGTTTCTGGCGAGGTAGAGGAAGGTAAGCGGTACAGCGAGGATGACTTCAACACGATCATCGAGATACGCGAGCGAGAGAAGTACCGTGTTGAACTGATGATGAAGAACATCAACCAGTCTGAGAAGACTTTGGTCTTCTGCGCTACTCAGGATCACGCTGCTGCTGTACGAGACCTGATCAACCAGATGAAGACCGTCACAAATCCGAATTACTGTGTGCGTGTGACAGCCAATGACGGCGCAATCGGTGAGCGCTTCCTGCGTACCTTCCAGGACAACGAGAAGACCATTCCGACCATCCTGACGACATCGAGGAAACTCTCGACGGGCGTGGATGCCCGCAACGTTCGCAACATCGTTCTGATGCGACCCGTTAAGTCGATGATTGAGTTCAAGCAGATCATTGGGCGTGGCACGCGGCTTTATGACGGCAAGGACTATTTCACCGTCTATGACTTTGTAAAGGCATACGAGCACTTCAGCGACCCTGAGTGGGACGGTGAACCTTTAGAACCAGACACACCAACGCCTCGTCCAAATAGTGCCGAGCCCGACCCTCCTGATGGAAGCAATCTGAATGATGGGGACGATGGTGATGACCGCCGCCCACGCGGCAAAATAAAGATCAAGCTTGCTGACGGCAAAGAGCGAAACATCCAGCATATGATGGCGACGACCTTTTGGAGCCCTGATGGCAGCCCCATGTCGGCTGCGCAATTCGTTGAGCATCTGTTTGGTGACCTGCCAGACCTTTTCAGGGACGAAGACGAGCTGCGTACGATCTGGAGCAACCCAGACACCCGCAAGGCGCTTCTCGAGGCCCTATCAGAGAAGGGGTATGGTGATGAGCAGTTGGACGAGATCAAACGCCTGATTGACGCGGAGAAAAGCGATCTCTTTGACGTACTCGCCTATGTTGCTTTTGCACTACCACCTATCACCCGTGCCAAACGGGTTGATATTCATCGCCGTCGGATATTCGATGGGTACGACGCCAAGTTACAGGCGTTCCTCAACTTCGTGTTGTCACAGTATGTTCAGGAAGGCGTCGCCGAACTGGGTGCAGAGAAACTTCCTGTGCTACTGGAGCTGAAATATCAAACAGTGACCGAAGCGGCGGCTCAGCTAGGCGGTGCCCGTCAGATACGAGATGCGTTTATCGGCTTTCAGAAGCACCTCTATAGTGATGAGCGGGTGTGAGCGTCGACACCGCCGCACCCTGCTTTGCTCATGGTGTGCGGTTCAAGAGCTGATTTGACACGTTCCCACAATGCTTCCACAAATGCGCCTCATCGGAAGGAAAATCCCTCCATTGCAACTGTTCTTTAATTCAGGCCTAGCGATCTCATGAACCAGTCTTACGATGTGATTGTTCTGGGGGCGGGTGGGGCCGGGCTTCTGTGTGCCGGGCTTGCCGGGCAACGGGGGTTACGGGTTGTGGTTCTTGACCACGCGAAAAAACCGGGGGAGAAAATTCGCATATCAGGTGGAGGGCGCTGCAACTTCACCAACCAGCACACGAGCCCGGAACGATTTCTGTCGGACAACCCGCATTTCTGCCGCCATGCGCTGAGTGCTTATACGCCGCGAGATTTCATTTCACTGGTTGAAGAATATGGGATCGCCTATCACGAGAAAACGCTCGGCCAATTGTTTTGCGATGGGTCGTCCCAGCAGATCATCGACATGTTGCTGGCGGAGTGCGGCAAGGGTGCCGTTGACATCCACCTTCAAACCAACATCGGACTTATCACCCACGATCAGGGACGGTTTCTGGTTGAAACAAGCCACGGCCACGTCTCTGCCCCCAGACTGGTGGTTGCGACGGGAGGAAAATCCATTCCGAAGATGGGCGCCAGTGGCCTGGGTGTAGCCCTCGCCGAACAATTCGGCCTCGATGTGGTTCCGACACGGGCGGGGCTGGTACCCTTCACCCTGGCCCCTCCCTTGAAGGAACGGACGGCGGCGCTCTCCGGCGTTTCCCTCGATGCGGTGGTATCGGCAAACGGGCAGAACTTTCATGAAGCGGTTTTGTTTACCCATCGCGGGCTTAGTGGCCCTGCCGTCCTGCAGGCATCTTCCTACTGGCGCGAGGGGGCAGAGATCACTATCGACCTAGTACCGGACCGCGATGTTTATCTGGCCCTTGTTGCTGAGCGCAAAGCCCGACCCAAGGCGGAAGTCTCGGGCGCGCTCGCCCCGTTTCTGCCCAAACGGCTGGCGCGCGACCTGACCCGTCACCTTGAGGGACGGAGCCGGCTGGCCGATCAATCAAACAAAACCCTCAAGGAAATCAGTGCCGGCATTCATCAATGGACTTTTGTTCCGGCAGGCACGGAGGGCTACCGCACGGCCGAAGTTATGCTGGGAGGGGTATCGACCGACGAACTTCTGCCCAAAACACTTGAGGCGCGCAAACACCCTGGCCTGTATTTCATTGGCGAGGTGGTGGACGTGACGGGCTGGCTTGGCGGCTACAACTTTCAATGGGCGTGGGCGTCTGCTGCTGCCGCGGCGAAGGCCCTCTAGGTACGCCTTACTTGCTTGAGCGCGCGCGTTTCAACGCCTGGATTTCATTTTCCATGGCACCAAGAAAGCGGGAGCGGTCCTTATCGGTGAACCCGGCATTGAAGGTCTGAGTCTGGCTGGATTCCCGCAGGTGCTGCTTCAGTTCGCGCATCCCCAGGGCCATGCCGATGTTTTCACCTGTGAAAAGTTTTCCCGTTGGGCCAATGACACAGGCGTTTTTTTCCAGACATCGCGATGCCAGGGGAATGTCTGCCGTAATGGCAATATCACCGGCCTCAACGTGATCGGCAATCCAGTCGTCCGCAATATCGGGGCCTTCAGGCACCACAATCTGTTTTATCAAGGGATGGCGACGGGGCCGCAAGCCCGAATTGCTGACAAGGAACACCTCCAACCCGTGGCGGTCAGCAATTTTCTCAATCTCTGCCTTCACCGGGCATGCATCAGCGTCTACGTAAATTCGGATCACATCGCACCTTTTTAGACTCGGGAAATGAAGTCTTCGAACTTACCCGACGCGGACCGGGCAATGCTATCAACTTCGGAAATTTCTATGGTGAACGGATAACCCAGCCCGTTTTGTAGAATTTCCGTCAAAGCCGTCTTTTGCGTTTCGCTCAAGGGAGCCTTGGACGTACACCGGAATTCCAACTGCTCCAGACTATGCTGGACGATCTGATATTGGGTCACGCCCGCAGCACTTTCAAAATGCTCATAAGGTAGATGAGGCCAGTGACGTGACCCATCGGGGAAACTTAACATGCCCCGGGAGCGACCCAGAATACGATTGAGCACCATCAAGGTTCGCCCGCAGGGGCTTGGCCCGCCCAGTTCCGCATAATCGCCAATGTCATACCGAATGAGCGGCATTGCGTAATTGTGGAGATGGGTCACAACCACACGGCCAACCTCGCCCGGGGAGACAGGCTGCCCCTCCTCATCCAAAATTTCCACATGAATGACTTCTTCGGGTACCAGATAGTGATCGCCGCCTGGGGCCTGTAGCGCGATGTACCCCACTTCCTGGGCACTGTAGAGATCCATCACACGAACACCCCATGCATCGTGCACCTCACGCCTGATCTCAGAAGTTACGGTCTCTGAAACTGTTATGACCTGCTCCAGAGCGGAGAAGGACATTCCTCTTTCGCGTGAACGGCGCGCAAGAGCAGCGAGATTTGTCGGATAGGTCAGGAGATATTTCGGCGAACGCGCCGTCAGCCAATCAAGTTGCCCGTCTATGTCACTTTCAATATCCAGTGCATAAACCGGTCCCGTTTTTCCAAGCCCTTCGAACGCCCGCCCCCACCCCTTGTAGCAGGCACCATCTGGAAGCGCGGCGGTTTTGTTGGTTCGACGGATCACATGAAAATCAGCCGTCAGGTCACGCCCATGCCAGCTTGCTTCGCGCAAGGTCAACACATCCCAGAAGAGTTGGGCCAGCCCGGTCCCTGTTACCGTGAGCGGCATTCCTGTCGAACCGGAGGTGCGTATCTGATAGGCCTGCCCATGCCCTTCCGGCACGTCGTTTATTGTCAGTTGGTCTGCGTGCTTGCGTACATCTTCCCGGCTCAGGATAGGGATGGCGGCCCATACGTCTCGCGTCAACGGCTTGTGGGGAGAAAACCCTGCACGGGCGAGCCTTTCGCTTAAAAATGGCAGATTTGCATCCGCGTGGCTCAACAAGGCGCGAAGCTGCCTGAATTTGGCCCGCTCCCGGTCCGCACGGGGCATCCTTTCGGTATGCAAAACCTGCGCATGGAGGGCAAGCAAGGTCGCTGCACGCCCCGTGGGAAGTTGCGGCCAGATGTGGCGTGGGCTGTCTTTTCCGACAGGCCTGGAACGCCCCTTTGGTTTAGGTTCCGCAGATGCTCCTGCCATGTCGGTTACACATCCCATTAAGCAAAGAAGACGTCACACGGTGAAACCATGTTCTATGGAGACTTGAGCAAATTCCTTAATATCGGTTTACGAACGTGCATTGACTTGTGCAGCGACCGTCTTTCTTTCGATCACTGACGAATAGAAACCCTGTTCTTTGAAAAAGACCCGGGATTAACGCCACATTATCTTGTTGGCACTAGAACATTAATGAAATAAGTCGCCTCAAGTGGGGCTGGAGCCACATAAGTATGCAAAGTCTGCCGCCGGACAGTGCCGCGGCAGAAAACTCCGGTCTAGGATCGCCGGGATTTTCTGATCGCGCATCGAACAACACCTTTGTAGACGTACCGGCGTCGATCGCCAGCTATGTCATGCATCGGGTGAGTATGCGGTTCCTGGATTCCGATGTTGAGGAACGCTACCGGCAGGACAATTACGCAAAACAGATCGGCATTACCCGGCTTTGCATTGCATTGGGCGCGTTTGTTTTTTCCGCTTACGGCATTCTCGACTATTTTATCGTCCCCGATATTCTGTTTGAGGCATGGTTCATTCGCGTTGGCATCGTCGCCCCTCTTCTGCTCGGTATCGTTGCCCTTTCCTATGCGCCCTGGTTTACTCACAGGCACCAGTTCTGGCTTTCAGTTTCAATGGCAGCACCCGGGCTTGGCGTTGTGGCCATGATCGCCCTTGCTGAGGCCCCTGGTAGTTACCTGTACTATGGCGGGCTCGTCGCCATCATCTGTTTCAGCGCCTGCCTGTGGCGGCTGAACTTCAAATATTCGCTGGGCTGGGCACTCACAACATTGGTTGTTTTTGAGATCGTCGCCCTGTACATCAACCCTCAACCACACAATGTGTTTATCAACAATACGGCTTTCATGTTGCTCGGTATCGGAACCTGCAACTTTCTCACCTATATTCAAGAACATCAGATGAGAAACGCCTTTATCGACAACGAACGGCTTAAGGCCGAGCGCGCACGCTCAGAAAAACTACTGGAGGCATCTGAAACCGCCAACAGGTCCAAAAGTGATTTTCTGGCGATTATGAGCCACGAACTGCGCACTCCCCTCAACGCAATTATTGGGTTTTCGGAAATCATCTCAACCCAGATGTTCGGGCCTATCAACAACGAGCGGTACACAAATTACGCCGGCGATATTCTCAGCAGCGGCTCCCACCTGCTGAGTATTATCAACGACATTCTCGACCTGTCCAAAGCAGAGGCGGGAAAGCTTGAACTTCAGGAAAGCCCCGTCGACCCCGTTGAATTGCTCAACCAGACAATGCGCATGTTCCGGCCAAAGGCTTCCGAACTAAAAATAAAACTGACGGTGCGGGTGCGCGACGATATCCCGTGGATCAATGCAGACCCCCGCCTGTTCAATCAGTTCGTCATTAACCTCACGTCCAACGCACTCAAGTTCACACAGGAAGGCGGCCAGGTGACCATCGAGCTTGGTCTGGCCGAAAATGGGGACCTTGAGTTGGTCATTGAAGATACCGGTATCGGCATTGACGAAAAAGATATTGAGCGGGTTTTTGAACCATTTGTGCAGGTCGAAAATGCAATGAGCCGTACGCAGCAAGGTACAGGCCTTGGGTTACCGCTGGCGCGAAAAATCCTGGTGCTTCATGGGGGCAGTATCCAACTAGACAGTACGAAGGGAGTTGGAACAGTCGTCACAGCAACCCTCCCGACAAGCCGGTTCGTCGACATGCCGACAGAGCGGAACGCGCGCTGGGGGGCACTGTAGCCCCCCAATTTCATAGCGTACCGGTTAGCCGGAAATGCTTCAGCTCTCTGACGCGGCTGGTTTTCGCACAACCATGACGTAAACACATTTCGTCTCGTCTTCTTCGAGAGAAATACGTTCGCAATCAAGCCCTTCCACCATGTCCCACATTTCGTCCGCTGTCCGGTACACTAGGCTCCAGTCGGTGACGAACTCTAGTGGCCACATGCAGGTTTCACGGCCAACTTTCACGTTTGCCAGAACCAGATGCCCCCCGGGAGCAACCTGCTCATAAAGGGCGCGGGTTAATGCCTTTGCGCGTCTGGCGGAAAGGTAATCGTACAATCCCAGACTGTAGATCACTTCCTGCGGCGGCAGACTGTTGAACAACGGACCTGCCTTCAGCAACTGTGCAAATGAGGCCTGTAAACACTGGATGCGGGCCTTGCCACCGTGGCGAACAACCTCAGGGTGGCTACGCTCATATGCAAATGAGAGCGCATCATGGTCCTGATCGATCAATGTGAAATTGACCGGTCGGGGCAGCGTATCGATCTTAAGGTATTCGGCAACTTCGTAGGCTGAACCACACCCCAGATTGGTGATGTTCATCGTCGCCGCACCCGGTGTTTCAGAAATTTTCTCGGCAAGGAATTTCTGCGTCATACGCAGTCGTGTCCCCACGCATGCGCCGGTTTCGATGCCAACCCGATGCAGCAACTTCTGGTAGGGGGTTTCACCAATCCGCTCCCATCGATACACGTAATTCATAATCTGATAATCACCGGGATAGCCGAGCGGTTTTTCGTAGCAGCGGCGCATCACCGGGCCAGGCACAAACTCAGGCGTGAGCACCTGTTCGGTATATCGTTTGTGCTCAGCCAGAGTGATCGGGTCCCCAATTATCGGGAAAGTAATATCGTTTCCGCGATACCACAGCTCTTTCCACTGAGGGATCATCTTGTCTTCACAGGCGATGAGCGCCTCCAGAAGTCGCGCAGCGCGTTCTTCCTGTGGTAGGTCCCCCAAACGCGCCTCAAAACGGGTGAGCAAATCGCGATAGGAGCGGAACAGATAGACAATCTCTGCCGAAAGCTCCCGGTATTCGGGAAGAATGTTGGAAGCGGTGCCAAACAGCGGGTCAGAAAGCGAGCGCGCCAGTAGCATCTGATCGTGACTGGTGACAACTGCCGGAATATCCACATATCCCGCCGTCAGCTCCACCGCAATGGTGGTTCGCACGCCACTGGGTTCCACCCGGCGAATACGCCCCGTGCCCTCGTAAAGGGTATCATCTGCGATACACAGACGTATGGGAATTTCTTCCCCCACACGCCCGGCCCAGTGATCCAGTTCACCGCTTTGAGCTGCCCGGTCATCGACAGATTTTTCAGCGCTGCCCGCTCACCGCCAAGGTCAACAGCGGGCACAATGTTCTTGAAAAGCTGGTCGGGCCGATACCTTTCGGCACGGTAAAAAACTTTGCGGCCTGCGGCCCCCGTTAACTGCTCATATGTACGCATGAATACTACTTCCCTAATCCCAAAGCCCACACAGGGGCCCTTCACAAACTCAATCGCCTCGCCTCAACCAAACTGGTTTCGCTATTTTACAATAGGCAAATGATTCGAGCTTTCCGAATGAATTTCGGAGGTTGGGGAAAGTTTTGCAAGAAAATCATTCTGATCGACCGCAAGGACACACCTGCCTCATCGCGGGTCTGTCGGGTGGTTCATTTTTGACCCATCAGATCGGTCTATCAGACGTAGAAGTGGAGGCAACATGAACCAACAAATCGCCAATGCTGCAATAACAATGATCGATGTCTGTATACCCAGGGCTCGATTGATCTGAAACCCAGACAATGCAAGCACCGAGAACCCAGCCGCCAAAGAAATACTTGTAATCGCCATCGCCACGCCAACAGTGGCAAAAGTTTTCTCTATGGCATCGGCAGAGGAATGCCCCTTGAACCGCAACCGTCTGTATTTCATGAGAAAATGAATTGTGTCATCGACAACAATGCCCAACGTCATCGCTGTTATTACAGCGCCCGCGATCCCAATGTCCTGAATGAGATAGCCCCAAATCCCAAAACCGACCAACGCGGGCAAGAGATTTGTCGCCAGGCTCAAGGCACCGTATGTGGCGCTGCGAAGAGCCAGTGCGATAATCAGCCCGATTACAAAGATAGAAGTCAGAGTGCTCGCCATCATGGACCGAATGTTCGTACTCGACAGATAGGCGAAAAGCACGTTGATGCTGATACCGCTAATCTGACTGGTGGGAGGGGCGTTCTGCGCGAGCCAGGCCCTGGAGCGGTCGTGCATATCGCGAATGGCACCAGAGGTCAGGCCCTGCATTATTATCGTCACGCGGCTTGAACTCCGGCTGACATTGATGCGATCCGTGATTGACGCCCCATACGGCAACGACAGCTCGTAGAGGAGAAAATACTGGGAAATCAGATCTGCATTCTCCGGGATGCCCATCCGGGAAGGCTCGTCCTCGACATGCATGGCGGCGTGAATACGTCTGGTAATCTCAGAAATATCAGCAACGCTGACGACACCTGGCTGGACTCTCAGCCATGTGGTGAACCGGCCCAGAAAGTGCTGGTAGTCGGCCTCATAGACCCCGCCATCCACCCCTGTCTCCAGGTCAAACTCCATCAGATTGAGGCCGGTCAAGCGTTCTTCCGCAAAGTCAGAAGCCACCCGGTACTCAAAGCGACTGTCAAAATAGCGGATAAAATCATCATCCAGCCGGATCTGTTGCAGTCCGTTGACGGCAAAAAGGATGCTGACAAGAGAGGCTATCAGGACTGGCCACCGCCACCGATTAATCCAACGTCCCACCGACGCCATTAGAAAAGATGACCTGCCCACAGTGGGGCTTAGCGGCAGCAACGTCAGAACCGCAGGCAGCCACGTAAAGGTCAACAGATAACTCAACAAGATACCCACGAATACGATGTTTCCCAGGTCATTGAACGGCGGTGCGTCCGCCAGGTTCATGGCAAGGAACCCGATTGCCGTCGTGAGATTTGCAAGCCCAACAGCCGTTACATTGGAGCGCATGGCCTCCCGGACCGCAGCTCTACTCTCAAGCCCATCCGCCAGCCCATGCATCACCGCAATCACCACGTGAATTGTTGAGGCCAGTGCAATGGAGATGACGATAATAGGTGCGGCAATTGAGGCTGGTGTTATGACGTGGTCAAACCAGCCAGCAATGCCCATAGCCGACCCGCTGGCGACCCCCAGAATTGAAATGACGGCCAGGCTCGCGTTTCGAGACCTCAGGAAAATGATGACGATGAAAGCTGCCACCAACAGCGAAATTGGTACAAGCAGCAGAGCATCCACATGGGACGCCTCGTTGTACGTCGCCATCAACATGACATTGCCGGTGACATGCACTTGCAGATGAGGGTAATCGCGCTCTATTTCTGCGGCAAAGGCCAGAACTGCCTGATTGATCTCCCGAACCTCGGGCGAGGCTGACCTGGGAAGCTGAAAATTGACATTGATGCCGGTAGCACGACCGTCCTCCGCCAAAAGCCGTTTTGATATTAACGGATCAGCGTGGGCCTCGCGCTCGATTTCGCGTGCCCTTTCAAGGGTAAGCTCTTCGGGACTGGATACCATTTCCATAACGGAGAATGCATCTTCATCCGACACAATACGGGGGAAATTCGTTAGCGATTCGACCCGCAGGGAATGCGGCAGGCGCCAGGCTCGTGCTGTTATGTCCACCAACGCGCGCAAGGTCCGCGGGGTCGCAATCTTCTCCTCACCGTCATCGCGAAGGCTGAGGACAAACAGAACATTATTGTTGTCGGAGAATTTCTGCTCAAAATCGCGAAGCTGGAGCAGATGGGCGTTCTGCTCCGAATAGAAAATTCGCGTATCATAGGAAACTGTAAGCCGAAGGCCTCCCAACAGCATCACGGCGGTCAGCACGGTCCATACGGCCAGCACGACCCTAGGATATCGCTGACTAAACTCTCCAAGCCACATACGCTTCACACACCCTTGCTCAATTTACCGGTATGGCCCCTGTTTCCTGCGAGTTACCTGCGAGGCCCTGCCTCCCCGATCAACACCTGTTGATCGGTACCCGCATGATGAAACGTGTCCCCAACACCAAAAACAGCGCCAAGATATGAAAAAACTCGCATTTTACAAACTGATTTTTCCCTCAGGGTCTGATTCTTCTTTTGAGGCACGTACTCAATAAGAAAATCTTAATTGAACTGCCCTGATAATTGGTTGCATAATGGGTCTCTCTATCACTCATCCGTGCAGAGGCCCTCATTTGACAGAGGCAACGTGTCGCAGGCATGTCGAATTTGGCAACCATAACTTCCGGTGAGCTTCGCAAGATGTCGGATCGCGAGCTGACGGATGGTCTTGCGGCCATGTCGCCAACCGCGATTGACCGCTTCCGCCGAATGCGCCGCCTGTCGCCCGATCACAATCGGGTGTTGGATACGTTCCTGCGGCAGAACCCCGAAAAACGGTTGACTGCCGAGACCAGCACGGCCCCTCACGCCAAGTCGGTGAAAGCAAAGACGAAATCAACCGCCAGACCCAAAGCCCACGCTCGGCCCGAAAAAACCGAGGATGACGGATACGTCCAATTGTGGATGCGGATGCGCGCCTGGTGGGATGGTGTAGAGATAGATCAGCCCGGCCAGAAGCCAGACATCACAGGCGGCAAACGAAAAATGGCCGTCAAAGTTGATGTTGCCGATGAAACCAATTACCGGCTGCAGGTCATTCAGCATTTATGGGGTGAGGCCATCACGCTCCCCGGCGGAAAAACATTTTCGCTGGACCTCCTGAAAATGGCGGGCCCAAAGGCAGGCATGATGATCGCAGATTTGACTGTGGGTCTGGGTGCAGGCGCACGACATATTGCTCAGGCGACAGGTGCAACGGTGGTTGGCTTTGACCCGGACCCGGAACTGGCGGAGGAAGGCCAGCGCCTTTTGCAAAAAAATGCCGCCACCCCCCAAGTCTCCATTTCTCATCTGGACATTGAAAAAATTGATGCTGCATTGGAGAAAAATAAGTACGACATAATTGTCGCTCGAGATTTTCTCTATGCTCTGAATGACAGGAAGACGGTGCTGGAGACAATCGCGGAGGCGCTTAAGCCAGGTGGCTCACTGATTTTTACCGATTACTGTCTGGCAGACAGGTCGAGCGAAGAGAAAGGTGTTGTGGCATGGCGCCAGACGGAACCACACAAACCAACCCCGGGGACCATTGATGAATATCGCGAACTGCTCACAGCTCTGCGCTTTGACGTCAAATCGGTTGACGACATAACCGCCAAATTCGTCCCCGCCATCCAGACGGGCTGGAAGACAATCGTCGAATCGCTGAAAACCGGGTCACATTCGCGAGGTTATGTGGACTCGCTGATGCTCGAAGGCAGTATCTGGCTTGGCCGGTCACGGGCGCTGGAGAGCGGCCAGCTTCGGGCCGTCACCTTCCACACAGTCATGCAAAAAGGTCCTAAACGGTCGCTAACAGACTCTATGCCAATCGACTAATACCGACTGGCCGCAGCCGTTCCATTTTCCACATTCCCGCCAGATACAGGGTCGCAAGAGGTCGCGAGTTGCCCCCTTGCCCCCACCGGCTTCGTTACAAAATTTTACACTTTTGGACTTGGCGGATGCTATATCGCCGCTATATATAGGACTGATACCCCCCTGAGTGAGAGGTGTATGCGCATAGAGCACTCTCACTGAAACCCGGACAATACTCATGGACGTGAAAACTCTCTGCCTCGGTGCGCTCGACGCTGCGGATGCGACCGGGTACGAGATCAAGAAAATGTTTGAAGACGGCGTCTTTTCTCACTTTCTCGAAGCGAGCTTTGGGTCCATCTATCCAGCGCTCACCCGTCTGACGGAAGAAGGCCTGCTCACGTGCAAGTCACAACCGCAGGACGGCCGCCCGGACAAAAAGACTTACTCCATAACAAAAGCGGGACGGGCCACCCTTCTCGAAACTCTTGAGCAGCCGATTGCGGCAGACAGATACAAGTCTGAGTTCTTGTTTGCCATGCAGTTTGCCAGTGTTCTGACGCCGGAGCGTGTGACGACCCTGATAGAGCACCGGTTACGCGAAACGCGTAGCGAACTTGCCAAGATCAAAGCCGAAGAATGTGCGGGCGTCACGCCGGGTCAGGAATTTGTTCGTCTTTACGGCGAAACTCTCATGCAGGCGACAATTGAATTTATTGAGAAAAACAGGCATTTTATCGAAAACAGTCCGGTGAAGAAGAAGTTGGAACCGGCGCGCTGAGGTACTTTTTTCTCTTAGCGCCCCCCCGGCGATCCGCCGGGCGATTTGGAAGGCAAAAACATGAAATTGCGGCGTTCATATTTACTGGCGCTGGTTGTCGCGGCCATCATTGGAGCGTGGATACTTTCAGGCCAGATCGGTTCTGATAGCGCTGAAATAGCCTCGACGGCGACGGAGCAAGACACTCAGACAGTGGACATGCCGAAGGTGCAGGCGAGGATATTCCACGCCGAGCCCCGGCAAACATCCGTGGTCATTCGCGGACGGACGGAGGCGGTTCGGTCCGTTCAGGTTCGCGCAGAGACCTCAAGTACCATTGCGGCCCTTCCCGTTGAAAAAGGGGCTTTTGTACAAAAAGGAGACGTTATCTGTCGCCTGGCCCTCAATGCACGCGCTGCACAGATGGCGGAAGCGGAGGCTTTGATGCGCCAGCGGTGGCTGGAACTGGATGCTGCCAGAAAGCTTGCCGCACAGGGCCATCGCTCGGAAACACAGGCGGCAGCCGCTCAAGCCGCCTACGACGCAGCGCGCGCGCAGGTCAAACAACGGGAGGTCGAGCTTAGTCATACGCGTATCGTGGCCCCCTTTGACGGTGTTCTTGATGCCCGCCCGGTGGAGGTGGGGGACTATCTTCAGGTGTCGCAACCCTGCGCCACAATTATTGACCTGGATCCTTTCCTTGTTGTTGGTCAGGTTTCAGAGACAGAGGTCAATCTCATTCGTGAGGGGGTGGTTGGTACAGCCACGCTCGTTACCGGCGATACGGTTGAGGGCTTCGTGCGGTTTGTTGGCAAGACAGCCGACCCCGCGACCAGAACCTTCCGTGTCGAACTGGAGATCGCAAACGAAGCTCAAATCCTGCGGTCCGGCGTCACGGCTGAAATCTTCATTCCCGCGACTGAAACCATGGCACATCTGATCCCTCCTTCCATTCTGGGGCTGGACGATGCCGGGCTTATTGGCATTCGCATTCTGGATGAGAGCAATGTTGTTCATTTCCGGACAGTTGAGTTGCTGGACGACGGGCCTGAGGGCATCTGGGTGACCGGGCTGCCAACCAGCGTTAAGATCATCACTGTCGGCCAGAATTATGTCCTGCCCGGCCAGCGGGTGGAAGTCACCTATGAGGAATATCCGGGGCCTGCCTCATGAACAAACTCATTGATGCTGCAATTTCTCACAGCCGCACCGTCATGACGATGATGGTCCTGAGTATTCTAGCCGGGATATCTGCTTATGTTTCGATCCCGAAGGAATCTGATCCGGACATTCAGATACCCGTATTTTATGTTTCAATTGCTCACCCTGGCATCTCACCGGAAGATGCAGAGCGCCTTTTGATAAAGCCGATGGAGACGGAACTGCGCTCCATCGAGGGACTGGATGAGCTCACCGCCATCGCGTCCACCGGGCATGCAGGCATCATCCTCGAGTTTGACGTCAGCTTCGACAAGGATGAGGCCCTGGCGGAAGTGCGCGAGAAGGTTGACCTGGCACAGGCGGAACTTCCGACGGATACGGAAGAACCGACCATTACAGAATTCAACACATCACTCTTCCCCGTGCTGATCGTTACCCTTTCCGGCCAGGTGCCTGAACGCGCGCTCTACCAACATGCCCGTCGCCTGAAAGACGAGATAGAGGGAAAGGTCCCGACAGTCCTTTCAGCGGAAATGGTTGGGCACCGGGAAGAAGTTCTTGAAATCATAATCGACCCGTCACGAATGGAATCGTACAATATTTCTCAAGCTGAACTGATTGACGCGGTCACGCTGAATAACCGGCTTGTCGCTGCCGGTGCAATTAATTCAGACCACGGACGTTTTTCCATTAAGGTTCCCGGACTGTTTGAAAGCCGGAACGATGTGCTCAACCTACCGGTCAAAGTGTCTGGCGATGGGGTCGTTACCCTGTCGGACATTGCTGATATACGGCGAACTTTCGAGGACCCGGACGCCTTTGCCCGGTTCAATGGTCAACCGGCGATTGCATTACAAATCACCAAACGGATCGGCGAAAACATTGTCTCCAACAATCAGCAGGTGATCCAGGTTGTTGAAAAATTCTCGGCGGACTGGCCGGACGAAATCAAAGTCAATTACTCACTGGATGAGTCCACCTGGATTTTCCGAGCGCTTGGCTCGCTGCAAGCTTCCATTATCACGGCTATTGCACTGGTGATGATTGTCTGCGTGGCGGCTCTAGGGATGCGTTCTGCTCTTCTTGTCGGCCTGGCTATTCCCACATCCTTTATGATCGGTTTCCTGTTTTTGTCCATCATGGACATGACGATCAACATGATGGTGATGTTCGGCATGCTCCTGTCCGTGGGAATTCTGGTCGACGGCGCTATTGTGGTGGTCGAATATGCCGACAGAAAAATGGCGGAAGGACTGACGCGACGCGAAGCCTATTCACTTGGCGCCAAGCGTATGTTCTGGCCCATCGCCTCCTCTACAGCAACGACGCTTGCCGCCTTCGTTCCACTGCTTGCCTGGCCGGGGGTCAGCGGCGAGTTCATGTCCTATCTTCCCATCACCCTTATTGTGGTGCTTAGCGCATCCTTTATTACCGCGATGCTGTTCATGCCCGTTCTGGGATCGCTGATCGGCAAGACGGAAGATCAGGACAGTGAGGTCCTAAAACTATTGGCGGGGGCAGAGAGCGGTGACGTGCGGTCCCTGCCTGGCTTTACGGGCAGGTACGTACGCCTGCTTGACACGTTGGTGCGCCACCCTCTTCTGGTGATGGGTGGGTCTGCGGCGATACTGACCACAACCATCATTGCCTATGGGCAGTTCGGAAACGGATTGGAATTTTTTGTCGATACGGAGCCGCAACAGGCCATTGTATCGGTCAGCGCCCGCGGCAATCTTTCAGCACAAGATATGCAGCGCCTTTCCTCAGCCGTTGAAGAAATCATTCTATCTACGCCAGGTGTTAAATCAGTTTTTTCGCAGGCAGGGACAGGGGTCGGCGGTGGTGGCCCGGGTCAGGGCAGTGGTTCTCCCCTTGACCTTGTTGCGCGCATGACCATCGAACTGGATAAGTACGAGGACCGGCGCAAAGGCGTGGTTATTCTGGATGAGATATGGCAGCAGACTTCCGTCTTGCCAGGCGTAAATGTCGAAGTTCGCAAGCGTGAACAAGGCCCCCCTACGGGTAAGGATGTACAAATTGAGCTTACTTCCAGCGATGGGAAGCTACTGCTCGCAACCGCCACTACCGTTCGGGAGCGCCTTGAAGCCGGTAACTTTGGCCTGATCGACCTGGAAGACAGTCGCCCCCTTCCCGGTATTGAATGGGTACTGAGCGTTGACCGGGAGATGGCGGGTAGATTTAGCACGGACATCGCGACAGTGGGTGCCACAGTCCAGCTCGTCACCAACGGTATTCTTATCGGCAACTACCGGCCGGATGATGCAGATGATGTGGTGGATATCCGGGTGCGCTACCCATCAGAGTACCGGAACATTGCGCAACTGGACCAGCTCCGCATCAGAACGCCTACCGGCCTTGTTCCGATGAGTAATTTTGTTACGCGCTCACCGCAGCAGCAGGTGTCGACCATCGAACGGATTGACGGGTCCCGCCGCTACATGATCAGGGCAAATGTGGGTCTCGACCCAGACACCGGCGAGACATTCAATGTAAGTGAGAAAATTGGAGAACTGGAAAACTGGATTGAGGCTCAGGCATTTGATCCGCGGGTCAATATCCGGTTTCGCGGAGCTGATGAGGAGCAGAAGGAGTCCGCAGCATTCCTGGGCCGGGCAATGCTTGCGGCACTCTTCTTGATGTTCATCATTCTCCTGACCCAGTTCAACAGCTTTTACTATTCGATCCTTACCCTTTCGACAGTTATTCTGTCCACCGTTGGTGTTCTGCTGGGCATGATGATAACCGGGCAGACTTTTTCGATCATCATGACCGGAACAGGCGTGCTCGCTCTCGCGGGTATTGTGGTGAACAATTCCATTGTCCTTATCGACACTTACCAACGGCTTCTTAAAGATGGCGTGGATGAAGTGGAGGCTGTTCTGCGAACGGCAGGTCAGCGTCTGCGTCCCATTCTGCTCACTACCATCACCACCATGCTTGGGCTGCTGCCGATGGCTGTGCAGGTCAATGTGAACTTCTTTACCCGGGACATAACCGTCGGCGGCCCCGTTGCAGCATGGTGGGTCCAACTTTCCACTGCCATCATCTTTGGACTGGGATTCTCGACCCTGCTTACATTGGTGCTGGTGCCTGTTCTGCTAGTTGCGCCAGGCAAGATCAAGAAAACGATCCTACGACGGTATCGCCAAGATCGAGACGACCGCGGTTACATGCCAGCGGAATAAAAATTGGGTCGGCGGAGTCAGATTGGGAATACCCGGTCGCAAAATAAATTTTTAGTCGGAGTCGGCCAGCTCGTCATGTTCATCATCAAGGGCTACAGCTGTGCGGCTCTGGTGATGGCGATAGCGCAAAGCACTTAGTGGCAGGATCACCAGATAGGTAATCGCGAGCACGGCGAATGTAATCCACGGATAAGCAAACAGCACCGCCACGGAGAGGGCAACTCCCAACAGGATCATCAAAATCTCATCGCGCCGGACCCGCATCCCAAGTCGTTTCCCCGAGAAGGTCGGGATTTTGCTCACCATAAGAAAGGCAATGCCAGCGACATAGATTGCGATTAAAACCGGGGCGTCTTTCAGAAAATCAATGCCTATGAAAGAGAGATAGAGGGGGAGCATGACAAGGCCTGCGGCGGCAGGCGACGGCACGCCGACGAAGTAATTGGCGGTCCAGGCCGGCTTGTCCGGGTCTTCCTGCGCAACATTGAAGCGGGCAAGGCGCAAGGCGCAACAGACAGAGAAGCCCAACACGACGATCCAGCCAAGCCCACCGATTTCGTTCAATGACCATAAATAAAGCAGCATCACGGGGGCGACCCCGAAGCACAGGAAATCGGACAGGGAATCCAGTTCCGCCCCAAACTTCGTTGTGCCTTTCAGCATCCGGGCCACACGCCCGTCAAGCCCATCAAGAACAGCCGCCACAATGATTGCAAGGACGGCTATATCAAACCGCCCGTCCAGACCAAACCGTATGGAGGTGAGGCCTGCGCAGAGAGCCATCACCGTCAGGGAATTAGGAATAAGACTGCGGATTGGCAGCGTTTTGAGACTACGCCGGGTCGCCCCGGCGTTCTCTTGCTCGCGTGATCCAAAGGGAGGGATAGCCATTGCCTGCTCCTCTTCTATTCGCTCATTTCCACACCGGGTGCTCCGCTGGCAGTCTCCTGCGATCAGCGAATTTCCGCAAGCCTTGCGGGTTCTGACGAACCCGGGTCTACCAGAACGGTTTCCCCGGCAATCATCGTCTGACCTACCGAAACCAGAGAGACTTCTCCGGGCTCGAGATACACGTCCAACCGGCTCCCAAAGCGGATAAGACCGAAGCGTTCTCCTGCCTGAAGGGCGTCGCCATCCTTGATTTCATTTACAATCCGGCGCGCGACAAGACCTGCTATCTGCACAACGACGTAACTTTTCCCATTTCCAGTATCAATAACCATCGAATGACGCTCATTCTGGTCGCTGGCTTTGTCGAGTCCCGCATTGAGGAAAAGACCAGGGCGGTAGGCTGTGCGTGTCACCGTGCCGCTCACCGGCGCACGGTTCACGTGACAGTTGAACACATTCATGAAAATGCTAATGCGCGGGCGCAGTCCTTCACCCAATCCAAGTTCCGGTGGTGGGGCGGCCTCCGTGATGAGGCTCACAACACCGTCCGCAGGGGAGATCAACAGCCCATCCCGGGTGGGGGTCAGACGGTCCGGGTCGCGGAAAAAATATATGCACCAGGCGGTCAGAATAACACCTAACCAGCCGAGAGGTTCCCAGATTAGGAACAAGATCAGTGTTGCGGCGGCAAATGCCAGGATAAATTTGTGCCCTTCCTTGTGGATTGGCACGAGAACAGAGGTCAGTACATCCATTGACGGTTTCCAGTCTTGAGAGATGGCCGGGGTGAACAATTGTCCTACTCTACCGCGACATGGTGTCAACGTTAAGAGCAGAGGTTGATCCCAGTGTTAAATTTCAGCCGGTATTGGCTTTTCCCCAGGTTCCTGAGTAGCCACTTCGTGAAGCTGGCGGTTCCACATGGCGGCATATGCACCGTTGCGGGCCAGCAGGTCAATATGACGCCCTCGCTCGACAATCTGACCCTGGTCCAGAACCAGAATTTCGTCGACATCCACAATCGTGGACAGGCGATGGGCGATTATCAAGGTGGTCCGGTTTTTGGAAACAACGCCTAAGGCCGCCTGAATGCCGCGCTCAGTGGCGCTGTCCAGTGCCGAGGTTGCTTCATCCAGCAGCAAAATGGGTGGGTTTTTGAGGATCGTGCGCGCAATTGCAACCCGCTGATTTTCACCGCCAGACAGGTTCAAGACCCGTTCGCCGACCATTGTCTCATAGCCCTTGGGAAGCCGGGTGATAAAATCTGAAATCTGGGCCATCCGGGCGGCTTCATCGACCTCCGCTTCTGTCGCATCTGGCCGTCCATACCGAATGTTGTAACGGATGGTGTCGTTGAACAGGACTGTATCCTGCGGCACCATGCCGATTGCATGACGCAGGCTGTCTTGCGTGACATCAGAAATCTTCTGGCCATCTATGGTCACGGTTCCCTTCTGTACGTCGTAGAACCGGTACAGGATGCGGCTGATGGTGGATTTTCCAGCCCCTGATGGGCCGACCACTGCGACCGACTTTCCCGCTGGAACTTCAAATGACACGTTCTCCAGAATGCCCCGCTCAGGATCGTAGGCGAAGGTGACGTTCTCAAACCGGATCGTTCCCCCTTTTACGATCAATGGTTTTGCGTCGGGCGCATCGATAATCTCTGGCTCAATGCCGATGAGCGAAAACATGGTTTCCATGTCAACCAGCGCCTGACGAATTTCACGGTAGACCGAGCCCAACAGGTTGAGAGGAGCGGAAAGCTGGATCATGAAGGCATTCACCATCACAAAATCACCAACCGTCAAATCCCCCGCAGCAACACCGGACGCCGCCATCAGCATCAAGACAATAAGGCCGAAGGTGAAAATCAGCGTCTGACCTGTATTAAGCATGGACAGGGAGGTGGAGGTTTTGATCGCTGCCGCCTCGTACCCGGCCATTGCCTGGTCATACCGACGCGTTTCATGCTCTTCGTTGCCGAAGTACTTGACCGTCTCGTAGTTCAACAGACTGTCGATTGCCCTGGTACTGGCCTCTGTGTCTCTTTCGTTCATCTCCCTGCGAATGAGGGTGCGTTTTTCCGTCGCCCAATATGTGTAGGCTATGTAAATGGAAATCACCGCACAGGTCACTGCGGCGTAGCGCCAGTCAAAGTTCCACCACAGAATGCCGGCCACCAGCAACAGTTCAAGAATGGTGGGGAAAATACTAAAGAGGGAAAAGCGGAGCAAAAACTCGATCGCCTTAGTGCCCCGCTCAATAATACGACTTAGACCACCTGTCTGGCGTTCCAGGTGAAAACGAAGGGACAGAGCGTGGATATGGCGAAACGTTCGGATGGCAAGCACCCGCACAGCGTTTTGCCCAACCTTCGCGAACAGGCCGTCGCGAAGCTGCGCCATGGCGATCATCATGATACGGGCAAAGCCATAGGACAGAACCAGGGCCACCGGCACAACCACCAGCAACGTTGTGGTATCGCTGCCCGTCAGAATATTAACCGCATCGCGGTAGAAAAACGGCGCGTAAACTGTGAAAATTTTTGCTACAAGCATGGCGATGAAGGCCAACACAACCCGCGTCTGGAGATCTCCCCTACCCGCGGGCCACAATAGCGGCAGCACGTCCCGGTAAATGCTCCGTGAGCGTTCGGGAACCCCAAGGTCGATCGGCTGGCTTGCGGCTCGCATACCTGGTGACATTCGCCCTCCTCCCACGCCCTCTTTGCAGTAAACAGCGAAAAACCACCCGGAGTGCCGGGCCGGGGGGGGCGTTCATCTTCCATATACTTAGGGTGTGTGCCCCGCCCTGCCAAGGGCGAGGTGGTTTTCCAGTCTGGGCGCGGCTATTAAGGCGTTACCAGCACCTGGCCGGGGTAAATCAGATCCGGATCGCGTATCTGATCCCGATTCGCCTGATAAATGACCGTGTAGCGATAACCCGTGCCATAGAGCTGACGCGCAATGTTCCACAAGTTATTCCCGGGCTGTATTACCACCTGACCTTCTGCAAGCTGGCGCCGAACCTCTTGCGCCACACCGCGTTCAAACGGGACTTCGACACGGGCGATGACCTTTCCACCCGCATCCACCTGATCAATACGCATGGCATACGTGCCTGGCGCCACCGCGCCTCCCGGGTGCAGCGCCCAGTGACCATTAACGTCGGCGACAGCGCTGCCAATTGGTTTGTCATTCAGGTAAATCCAGACCGTTGTGCCGGGATCAGAAATGCCGGAGATAATCACATTGCCGTTTTCATCATAATCAACTGCTTCCAGCACAAGGTTTCCAGCGTCGGATGGTATTCCCGGACCTTGCAGCACACGGCTTGCCTTGCCAGGCTCGGCCAGCACCACCAAGGCCTGGCCGCCTGTCGGGCCGGGCACCGAGATGGAAACAGACTGGATAGAATCCACCGATGAACCATCCGGGTTTCTTGCCATCAGGGTGAGTTGAATATCACCTGGTGCGAGGGGCTCCCCCAGGACAATAACCCATTCGCCGCGCGTATCCGCCCGGGTTGCCGAGATAGTGCTGCCGTTGCGCTTCAAGCTCACATCTGCGCCGGGGGCTGCCCTGCCGGCGATCACGGCCATGCCGTCACGCTCAACGCGTACAATATCGAAGGTGGGTATTGTACGGTCCACCACCTCTTGTGTTAGGGGCGCGGACGGGCCAGCATTTCCCGACGGGGCCACGGCGACATTACCGGTCTCATCAGTTCCGGAGAACAGGAAAAAAGCGAGAATGATCGCTGCAATAAGGGCAGCGATACCGCCTGCTATTAACGCTATGCGAGGTGACATGCGTGGGGCTCCTCCAGCCTTTCATGCACCCTCAATTATGAAACTGCTTCACAACAGGGGGGACATGGTTAATACCTGTTCCGCAGAGGGAAAACCCCACAACGGCTATCAATCATTACAATGGGCTGCAATTACGGCACCATTTTGAAGATCGGGCAAGGAGAAGTCATGCCGAGCGTTAATATCTGCGTTTACTGTGGTTCCAGCGCTGGAGATAACCCCGCCTTTGCCCAGGCAGCGGAGGCCCTCGGCAGCCTGTTTGCCAAAAATGATATAGGGCTCGTATATGGGGGAGGACGCATCGGGCTGATGGGCATTTGCGCCCGGGCTGTCATGGCGCGAGGTGGCCACGTCACGGGCGTCATTCCTGATTTTCTGCAAACCTCAGAAATTGGCTACGAAGGGATCAGCGACCTTCAGATCGTTGGCTCAATGCATGAGCGCAAGCAGAAGATGTTTGAGTATTCCGACGCCTTCCTCGCACTCCCCGGTGGAATTGGCACGCTGGAAGAAACCATTGAGATGCTGACCTGGGCGCAACTTGATCGCCATAATCACCCAATTTTCCTGCTCAATATTGCAGGCTTCTGGGACCCGCTCATTGACCTTTTCAAGCACATGGTTGCCCGGGGGTTCGCGCAACCAGCCGTCCACAGTCAGTACACGGTTGTCGATGATGTTGAGCAGGTTCTGCCTAGAATCAAAGCAGAGATTGCTTCGCGACGCGCCGGAACTCTCTCTCCCGCCGCCAGGTGTCCCAGCTAAACAAGGTCAGTCCTACCCAGATGAGACCAAAGGTTACCAGATGGGTATCTGTCAGATCCTCACCATACATCCACACGGCGATTATCAATTGTACTGTCGGTGTCAAATATTGCATCAGCCCTAATGTGGACAGCCGGATACGCTGCGCCCCGAAATTGAACAAAAACAGCGGAATGACCGTCATCGGCCCTGCCAGCGCCAGCAAAAAAAGAGTCAAGCCGGTGCCATGAAGAAGAGCCGTTTGTCCGTTCGTTTCGGCCCACACCAGATAGGCCACCGCGAATGGGGACAGGATCAACACTTCGATCAGCAGGCCTTCCAGAGGATCAATTTTTGTGATTTTCCGGAGGTACCCGTAGATCGCGAATGTCACCGCCAGAAACATGGATATCCACGGCACCGTGCCGAAGTCTATCGTCATAACCACAACACCTGTTGCCGCAAGCACAACAGCGGCAATTTGCGGTCTCGTCAGGCGTTCAGAAAGAAAGGCAACGCCGATCAGAACGCTGATAAGGGGGGCAATATAATACCCCAGGCTTGTTTCCAAAACACGGGATGTGTTGATCGAATAGATAAAGACAAACCAGTTCGACCCGATGATAAGACTGGTCGCACACAGCGTCAAAACAAGCCGCCCGTTGCGCAACGCCGCCATTAACGAGGGGCCCCTGCGAAACAACACTATGAGCCCCGCCGTGAGCGCAACACTCCACAAGGTGCGGTGCACCAGAACCTCATAGGGCAGCACATGGGTGAGCTGCTTGTAGAAAATGACGGTGAAGCCCCAGAAAATGTAGCCAAACGCCGCCGCAACCCCGCCCACCAGAGCCGCGCGTTCGGCGGCCTCACGAGCCGTTTCCCTACCTATTTCGCTCACCTGCTGTATCCCGTACACACCCCCACGGCGCATATTATTGCGGCGGCGGGCGTGAGCCAGGGCGCCATGTATCACCATTTTGCCACCAAACGAGAGCTTTTTGAAGCAGTTTTCGTCGCCGTTTCGGAGGAGACGATTGCTCGCGCGGTAAGGAACGGCGCGACTGGCAAAACCCGGTTGGAAAGTCTAATTCAGACTTGTTTTGCGTGGCTTCGTGAGGTGTGCGACCCCGACGTCGCCGCCATCCTGATCGACCAGGGACCGCAAGTATTGGGCTAGAAGCGCGCCCGTGACCTTGAAGCAGAAACAAGCCTTGCCGCAATGACCCAAGGCTTCAAACTTGCTGTGAAGGCAGGCGACATCACCGTACCCTCGGTTGAGCTGACGGTTCGCATCATCAATGCCGCCCTGGCCGAGGCCGCCCTAGCAGCGTTGCACCACGCACCTCGCGTGTCGCGGAAAACACAGGAAGCAACAATCCGCCAGCTTATTGAGGGAATGACAGACAAGCACTATGTGCAGCGCTAGGGGTTTTTGAGGGTTGGTTTGTTCTGCTCCGATAGAGGAGCTGGTGCCCCATCGCGCAGGAGTTTGTAGGTGATGCTGTCAACCAGGGCCTGAAAAGACGCGTCTACAATGTTGGCCGACACACCTACAGTGAACCACCGGCTCCCTTCACCATCGGCACTTTCGATCAGAACGCGTGTTACCGCTTCCGTGCCACCGCTCAAAATACGCACCTTGAAATCCACAAGGCGAATGTCGTCAATGTAAGACTGGTACTTACCCAGGTCTTTGCGCAACGCTTGGTCAAGTGCATTGATGGGGCCATTGCCTTCCCCCACGGAGATGAACTGCTCCCCATCGACCACCACTTTTGTTGTTGCCTCCGACATGGTGACCAGCTCGCCGAGGGCGTTGTAGCGGCGTTCGACCAAGACGCGAAAGGAACTCACGGTGAAATACTCGGGCACCTGTCCCAGCATCCGCCTGGCCAGCATCTCAAACGAGGCCTCCGCCCCGTCGTAAGAGTATCCAAGGTATTCCCGCTCCTTCACCTCGTCCAGCAAGCGACCGACGCGCGGATCCTTGGCTTCCAGCTCAATGCCAATTTCTTCAAACTGGGCGAGAATGTTGGCCCGGCCTGACTGGTCGGAGACCAGCATGTGACGCTTGTTGCCAACCAGTTCCGGTTGAATATGCTCGTAGGTGGCGGGATTTTTCATGATTGCCGAAACGTGGATGCCGGCCTTGGAAGCAAAGGCACTTTCTCCGACGTAGGGCGCATACCGATTGGGAGCTCGGTTGAGCACTTCAT
>CAZNLO010000027.1:0-23048 GCA_964573935.1 uncultured Parvibaculum sp.
TTGCAAAATTCTACGTCTTTCTCGCGGCAATGGATGCAGGCCTCTATACACTGGCCATTATTGGTGTGCTGGCCAGTGTGGTTGGCGCATTTTACTACCTTCGCATCATCAAGGTTATGTATTTCGATGATCCGGCACCTGCGTTTGCAGGCCCTATGGGCCGGGAGATGAATGTAATCCTGACGGTTTCGGGGCTTTTCACATTGCTCTTCATTCTCTATCCCGCACCCCTGCTGAACATGGCGCAGGGCGCTGCAGTATCCCTCGTGCCAGCGGTCGAGGCGGCGCATGTCATGCCGGAGCCCGCCGCTGAAGCACCGGCGGTGCCCTGAGATTATGATCCCAGACGTAAAATTGCCACCGGGATACAGGTTGCAACGTCACGTTGAAATCGATTCAACCAACAGTGAAGCGCGGCGTCTCGCAGGCACCGGGGAGGCCGGCCCCTTATGGATTTTGGCCGAACGCCAGAGTGCAGGACGCGGGCGGCGGGGACGTGCCTGGATATCGCCGGTTGGAAACCTCACCTGCACACTGCTGCTGCGCCCGCAATGCAGCCCGGCAAAGGCTGGCGAATTGTCGTTCGTTGCAGGGCTTGCCCTGCATGATGCCACGACGTCACTTGTGTCACCGGAAGGTGTGGGGGAAGTTGCCCTGAAGTGGCCAAACGATCTTTTGATTGCGGGTAAAAAGGCGAGCGGGATACTGCTTGAATCAGAGAGTGATGGCAGAACGGACGTTGCGTGGCTTGCCATCGGAATTGGTCTCAATCTCGCACATTACCCCGAAGACACGCCTTACCCCGCGACAAGTCTGAAAGCACAGGGAGGCACAGTGCCTTCGATTGAGGATGTACTTGTGGCCTTGGCCACGGCGTTTGATCGCTGGTTTTTGCTCTGGAAGGCCCCTGAGGGTTTTGCAACGGTACGTAAAGCCTGGCTGGCGCGCGCGCGCGGACTGGGAGAGAAAATTACCGTGCGCCTGGGCGATGAAACCCTGGAAGGCGTGTTCGAGGGCATCGCACACGATGGTGCTCTTCAACTGCGCCTGGATGGGGGAAGCATCCGCTCTATTTCCGCAGGCGATGTTTTCTTTGGCTCCAGTGGTGAGGAAGGGTAATCTGCCTTATGGCACGCAGAAGTAAAACCGGTACCGAGGACGAACTGATTTTCCTGCCCCTGGGGGGAACCGGAGAAATCGGCATGAACCTCAACCTTTATGGTTTTGGCCCGCCAACGGCGCGCAAGTGGATCATGGTCGACCTGGGTGTGACTTTTTCGGATGGCCGGACACCGGGCATTGATGTCATCATGCCGGACCCCGCCTTCATTGAAGAGCACCGGGATGATCTGCTGGCCATTGTTCTGACCCATGCCCATGAAGATCACATTGGTGCCGTGGCGCACCTGTGGCCCCGGTTGCGCTGCCCGGTCTATGCCACCCCTTTTACAGCACGGCTGGTACGGGCAAAACTTATAGAGGCCGGGTTAGAAGGCGTGGTTCCGCTTGAGGTTGTGGACTTGAAGGCGCGGTTCACCATTGGCCCGTTTGATATTGAGATGGTCACGCTGACCCATTCAATCCCCGAGCCGAACGCGCTCGCCATTCGCACCACCCTGGGCACTGTCATGCATACAGGGGACTGGAAGATAGACCCCAATCCGGTGGTTGGTGACAATTTTGACACCAAACGTCTGAGCGAAATTGGCGATGAAGGGGTGCGTGCCATCGTCTGCGATAGCACCAATGTTTTCTCGCCCGGCGAGGCGGGCTCTGAGGCGGATGTTGGTAAGAGCCTGACGGACCTAATCGCGGGACTGAAGGGGCGCGTTGCCGTCACTACTTTTGCCTCAAACGTAGCGCGGCTTGAGAGTATTATTCGTGCGGCGGAAGCAAACGACCGCCACATCGTGCTGGCGGGTCGCTCCATGCACCGCATCATTGCCGCTGCTCGCGAGACAGGGTACCTGACGAACCTGCCGACATTTGTGGAGGCGGAGGATGCTGGTTATCTGCCACGTGAAAACATACTCATTCTTTGCACGGGGTCGCAGGGGGAACCGCGCGCAGCTCTGGCGCGGATAGCGTCCCATGCGCATCGCGACATTGTGTTGGGCGAGGGGGACACGGTTATTTTCTCCTCGCGGATCATTCCGGGAAATGACGTTTCGATCTTTGACATGCAGAATGATCTGGTGCGCGCGGGCGTGCGTGTGATTACCGAGAAAGATCATTTTATTCATGTCTCGGGCCACCCCTGCCGCGATGAACTCAGAGCCATGTACGGCTGGATAAGGCCTGAAGTATCGGTTCCCGTACACGGCGAAGCGCGCCACCTGCGCGAACATGCAGCATTGGCAAAACAACTCCAGGTACCAGAAGCCCTGGTTCTGAAGAACGGCGACATGGTGCGTCTTGCCCCGGGAAAAGCGGAGGTGATTGAGGAAGTACCTTCAGGGCGTCTGGTGCTGGACGGGAATATTCTCGTGCCTTCCTGGGATGCCGGAATTCAGGAACGTCGACGTCTGTCTTACGCGGGGTCTGTTTTTGTGTCCGTCGTTCTGGACGAGAAGGGGGCTGTTCGCGGAGATATGGAAGTGCGCCTCATTGGCTTGCCTGCGCGCGACAATTCCGACATCCGGTTCGATGAGAGAGTTTTTGACGCGCTTGATAACGCCTTGGACAAGTTACCGCGGCGAAAACGAAAAGACACAGCCCATGTTGCCGAATATCTGCGCCGTGCTGTCCGCGGGGCGATCCGTCATGAATGGGGCAAGAAGACTGCCGTAGAAATTATTGTTACCCGGATTTGAGTGACTTGCCGTTTGGGCGGCATCGCTCTAAGTAATGGTCTGTCAATTTTGAGGAGTGAGAGAATGCTCGGCCAACTCAACCACGTTGCAATTGCGGTGCCGGACTTGAAGGCCGCCGCTGAAATGTACAAAGTAAAGTTTGGCGCCAAGGTCTCGGACGCCGTGCCACAGCCGGATCACGGCGTGACGACAGTTTTTGTCGACCTGGGAAATACCAAGCTCGAGCTGTTGGAGCCACTGGGTGAGAATTCCCCGATCGCAGGGTTTCTTGCCAAGAACCCCAGGGGCGGCATTCACCATATCTGTGTGGAGGTGGACGATATTGATGCTGCCTGTGAACAGGTAACCGAGCATGGCGTAACGATTACAGGCACAGGTAAACCGCGGATCGGTGCACATGGTAAGCCCGTTGTCTTCCTGCACCCCAAAGATCTGTACGGCACATTGTTAGAGCTTGAACAGGCTTGAGGAGGTCAACGTTATGGGACTAGCGGCGATATTTGCGATTTACTGCATGATCTGGTGGCTAACATTGTTCATCGTCCTGCCGTTTGGAATTAAAACCCAGGAAGAGGCAGGAACGGTGAGCGCTGGCACAACAGCCAGCGCGCCGGTTCATCCGCAAGTCTGGAAAAAAATGGCAATCACAACAGTTCTTTCTGCTGTAATTTTTGCCGTGTTTTATTGGACCGTTATTGCAACCGGCCTGGGGTTGGATGACATCCCCTCCCTGGTGACGTTCAGTGACAATTACTAGATATCAAGTCAAATGGGACAGCAGCAAAAAAATAGCAAGGCACGCTCTCGCGGCCTTGCTACAGTCATCCCATTCGGTGCTTCAATCAGGTTGACCCTAAGAAACTGAGCGTGATGTAATCCGCTCTTATACCGAATGCGTCCTCCCTCGACTGGGCTATTTTTATGAGCCCCTTTTTATAGTGTGGGAATATACCGTCGCATTTTACATGAGTCACGTCATTTTGGAAAGCAGGGTCGCTGTCGTCACCTGTGTTATGCGTCTCACGCGCTCACAACACCCTCATCATGTTCCCGTAATGCAGAAAAAGCTCGGGAGACGTGAGGGAAGGGTAATTTCTTTGTCCAAACCGGGCAGGTTCTCCGGAATTTGAAATTCGTATTTTTTTGATTTTCGGTGAAAAATACTGGCTCGTAACAAAGGGATTTCGCCAACTGTTACAACTCCAGTCACATTTGTTGAAAGTGGATCGGGAAAAACCCGAGACTCCGTAAGGATTTGAGGCCTATGCTTATAGTTCAAGTGCTCAAGTCAGAGCATTGAAACAACGAGCCACAAATGAACGATCAAGCACAGTTAGCCGCGGTTCTTCTCGCGGGTTTCTTTTCGACGGGGGGTAGCATACCGCTGGAAACGGACCTGGCCGGGTCCGGTAGTCTCATGCCCCGTGCAAGACCGGAGATCGTGGAGATTAGCGACGGGACATGCGCTCTCGTTGCAACTCATCAGACCCGGGAGGATGTTGCATTCAAACCTGGTGTGACGGTGGCGGGTGGCCGGGTCACGCCGGCGAATTTGCCGCAGGGCTACGAATATAATCTGCGACCAATTTATGAGTTTGATGTCCGCCTCAACCCGCTTCCAAACAGCGCATTTTCAGCAGAGACGCGAATGGACATCGCAACCGTGACTTATCAGCCGGAGACAGGTCGCGTATTGGTCGATGGCCAGGAAGTGGTGTGGATGCATAAGAATGCACTACAGGCCGCGTGCAAGAGTTACATAAACGTCACGCCTTGATCCGTTCTGTCCTAACTGCAAGTTGGATCGTTCACTATCTGTTGAGCCCCCTTGACTTGGTACTTCTCGTCCCTGAGTCTGGCGCACCTGTTCTGCATAGCGCTTTGTGAGGGATACCGATTATGAGCTGCCCTGCGCCATTTGGCATCGCATCTGTTTTCGCTAGACGATTGTTCACCAGACAATTGATAGCCTTCTTGTTGGTTGCAGCCTGGCTTGTTGGGCCCTCGTCGACCATGGAAGCACAGGCCGCCGGTGCGGAGCCTTGGCGCATCACCAAAGAGGTTTGGAGCGAGGCGGACGAACGGGGGTATTCAGAGTTTGTCGAGGCGATTGGCAAAGCCGATTGCTGGAACGTTGACGATTGCCTGGAGAGCACGTCCAATCCTTATCGTCACCGTCATGGATATTTTAGTTTCAGAGCTGACTGCGCGGATTTCCCATACCTGCTTCGGGGCTATTACGCCTGGATGAATGGTTTGCCATTTGCCTTTCAGAACGGCGTCCTGCCGCAGTCCGGTCGAACACGGGATATTCGCTATACCAGAGCGGGGAACAGGGTAGTCTCGCGCAAAGCCGTTCCGGCTACCTCAAATGGCATCAATGCGTCGTCTGTTATGGTTGACTTGCGAAATGCAGTTTCAACTGCCAGCTTTCGCCATCATGCAAACGCAAACAATCAAACCAACTTTACGGATATGTACTCTCTCGGAATTGACCGTGATGCGATCCGGCCGGGGACAATTATCTATGATGCGAACGGCCATGTGGTGCTGGTCTGGCGTGTCGAAGATGACGGGCGCATACTAACGGTTGCTGCACACCCCGATAACTCGGTGTCGCGTTCATTTTACGGTCGGAATTTTTTGCGTACCCACCCTAAACTGGGAACCGGGTTTAAGGAATGGCGCCCCATTCAACTGGTAGGTGCGCAGCGTTTGGCGAACGGGACCCTTGTCGGTGGCCGTATTGAGGCCCTCCCCAATGAGGCGCTGCCCAATTTCTCTCTGATGCAATATGTTGGCACCGAGGCGACAGAGGGGTCGCAGCAGGCACAGGATCAGTGGCGTCAGGCGATTTTTTCCCACAATGGGGAGCCACTTGATTACTATCATTTCGTGCGGGCCACTATGGCGCGGGGAAATCTCGTGATGGAACCAGTGCGCGAAATTCGCTCGTCCATGGGCTCCATTTGCAACGACATTCGTGCACGCAAACAAGCTGTGGATGTAGCGATTGCGAATGGCATTGATCGTATAACCGGGCCGGACCGGTTACCGCAGAACATCTATGGCACGTACGGACACTGGGAGTTTTATTCCACACCCTCCCGGGATGCCCGATTGAAGACCGCCCTGAAAGAACAGCGCGACCATATTGAGGTCCTTATCAACATGCATGCGCAGGGGGCCTCAACCGTCAGCTATACCGGTGTCGATCTCATTGGAGATTTGATAGCTGCGTATGGAGAGGAAAGTGCTGGATGTGTAACTTTTTATGCCCGGTCGAACGGCACACCCACAGCCATGAATATTGATGACGTGATCGGCCGTATTTATGATCTGTCGTTTGATCCCTACCAGTGCGTTGAGCGCCGCTGGGGGGCCAGTGATCCTGAAGAGCTTGCCTCATGCGGCGATGGCTCGGCTAAAGACGCCTGGTATCGCGCCCAGCGGTTTCTCAGGAACCAGATTGACCGAACATATGATGTCGACATGGGCCACACACCGGCTGAACTTGAGGCGGGGCCCCACGACCTTTTTTCCGGGCGTGGCGTGAGCGAAGGGCCTGATGTTGATATCCGCGCCTACCTTGTGTCCTTGCAAGGCAGAGAGCAGGCCTCTACGGACGCTCCTTCATACCAGTAAAGGAATGGGGGAGAGTTGAGCGTTGCCATCTGATGGGCAATTGCCTACTACTGGGGCAGGATTTCGCGATGCGGCAAATCCCGGGACAGGGAGAGATTTCTGGCCGCGGGAGCAAGTGCGCGGGTTCCGGTTTTTATGATCGAGGGCGAAGGCCCCGCCTTGAGATATTGACAACGACATGCGCCTTTCCAGTTTGCTGCTCCCGACCCTGAAAGAAGACCCCGCCGAGGCGAAGATTGTGTCGCATCGCCTGATGTTGCGCGCCGGGATGGTGCGGCAGACCACGGCGGGCATTTACGCATGGCTCCCTCTGGGGCTTCGGGTTCTCAACAAAATTGAGCAGATCGTTCGTGAGGAAATGGACCGGGCGGGCGCGGTTGAGATGCTTATGCCGACCTTGCAGTCGGCTGAGCTTTGGCAACGCTCAGGCCGGTACGATGGCTATGGGAAAGAGATGCTGCGCATCACCGACCGCCATGGCCGGGAGATGCTCTATGGTCCGACCAACGAAGAGATGGTGACGGAGATATTCGCTAACACGGTCCGCAGCTACAAAGACCTTCCGCTCAATCTCTATCATGTGCAGTGGAAATTCCGGGATGAGATAAGACCCCGTTTTGGCATCATGCGGGGTCGTGAGTTTCTCATGAAGGATGCGTATTCGTTTGACCTTGATGAGGAAAAGGCTCGCGCCTCCTACTATCGGATGTTTGTGTCATATCTGCGCGCCTTTGGTCGCATGGGCCTGAGGGCTGTACCAATGGCGGCAGACACCGGCCCTATTGGGGGGGAGCTCAGTCACGAATTTATTATTCTGGCCGACACGGGCGAGTCAGAAGTGTTCTGTCATCGCGATTTGGTTGAGATGCCTGTTCCCGGCGACGAGATAGACTATGCGGACGATCTGGAACCCGTTATTCGTGAGCGAACAAAACTGTATGCGGCAACCGATGAAATCCACGACCAGGCGAAATTTGAAGCGGAAGTTCCCGAAGCGGACCGGTTGTCCGCGCGCGGCATTGAGGTGGGACATATCTTCTTCTTCGGCACAAAATACTCTGAGCCCCTGAACGCCGTTGTGGCCGGACCGGATGGCAAAGACGTGCCGGTTCAAATGGGGTCCTATGGCATTGGTGTTTCACGACTGGTCGGTGCAATCATTGAGGCCAGCCACGACGAAAACGGCATTATCTGGCCTGAAGCCGTAGCACCTTACAAAGTTGGACTTATCAACCTGAAGGCAGGAGACGCTGAGACCGATGCCGTTAGCAACGATCTTTACGCGAAGTTGACGGGCGCGGGGGTAGAGGTTCTCTATGACGATACAGATGCGCGGGGCGGCACAAAGTTCTCCAACATGGATTTAATCGGTCTGCCCTGGCAACTTGTTGTTGGCCCCAGGGGACTTAAGTCCGGTGTTGTTGAACTAAAGAACCGGGCGAGCGGCGAGCGCAACGAGATGACGCCGGATGCGGCGTTGAAAGCCCTTTCAGGTGCGTGAGAATGGTAGGATGAATGACTAAGAGCGAAACGACCCGGCCCAACGCTGATCGCAAACCGGAGGAATTGTCTTTGCGGGCAACAAAACCGTTTTCGAGATTTGAATGGATGGTGTCGGTTCGCTATCTGCGGGCCCGCCGCCGCGAAGGGTTCATTTCAGTCATTGCGGGTTTTTCTTTTGCCGGAATTATGCTGGGCGTCGCCACACTCATAATTGTCATGGCTGTGATGAATGGGTTCCGCACGGAACTGCTCGACAAGATACTGGGGCTGAACGGGCACATTATGGTTCGTGGCATGGGCACAAACATCAATGAGTTTGATGCGGTTGCTGATGCAATCCGAAATGTTGAGGGCGTGACCCGCGTCGCCCCAATGGTAGAGGGGCAGGTAATGGCCTCCACATCAAGTGCATCATCCGGGGCTTTTGTCAGGGGAATGCGGGAGGCGGACCTTCTGGAGCTGACCTCCGTGTCGGGAAATCTGGAATTTGGTTCCCTGGAGGGGTTTGATACAAATGGCGGTGTTGCTCTCGGCTACCGCCTTGCCTCGATGCTGCGGGTCAATGTTGGCGATCAGGTTACATTGCTTTCCCCGCGTGGAGCCATCACGCCCTTTGGCACGGCACCGCGCGTGCGATCATACCCCGTCGCGGCCGTCTTCCGGATAGGCATGTCGGAATATGATAGCTCGGTCATGTTCATGGGGCTTGCGGAGGCGCAGCAGTTCTTCCGGGTTGGCGATGCTGTTACAGCCCTGGAAGTCATGGTCACCAGCCCCGACAACGTAAGTAACTATGCAACACAGGTTGCCTTGTCAGCGGGGCCATTGCTGCGGGTGTGGACGTGGGAACAGACCAATCAGAGCTTCTTCAATGCGCTACAGGTAGAGCGCAATGTCATGTTCATGATCTTGACCCTGATCCTGCTGGTTGCTGCTCTCAACATCGTCTCCGGCCTTATTATGTTGGTAAAGGACAAAGGCCGGGACATCGCGGTGCTGCGAACCATGGGGGCCTCGCGTGGGGCCGTGATGCGGATATTTTTCATTGCAGGTGCCAGCATTGGGGTGCTGGGAACCCTGGCTGGTTTCGTGCTGGGAACGGTTTTCTGTGCCAACATTGAAACCCTGCGGCAAGGTCTCTCTGCTCTGACGGGAACAGAGCTGTTTTCCCCGGAAATTTACTTTTTGACACATATGCCAGCGGAGATGGATACCTCGGAGGTGGTCTCGGTGGTTATTATGTCGCTTGTCCTGTCGTTTGCCGCGACGCTTTATCCTGCGTGGCGCGCTGCGTCCCTCGACCCCGTAGAGGCTCTTCGTTATGAGTGATGTTCCCGTATTGAAACTCGACGGTGTAACGCGGACCTATCATCAGGGCGAAACCACGCTGCATGTGTTCGACAACCTGGGGCTGAGCCTGATGCCGGGCGAAATCGTTGCCCTTGTCGGTCCTTCCGGGTCGGGAAAGTCATCATTGCTCCATATTGCAGGGCTGCTTGAGGCCGCAGACAGCGGTGGCAGGTTTATCGGTGGCGTGGATTGTGACGCCCTGACAGATGCAGGGCGCACCGCAGTGCGCAGGCGCGATATTGGGTTTGTCTACCAGTCACACAATCTGCTGGCGGAGTTCACGGCACTGGAGAATGTCGTCCTGCCCCAGATGATTGCCGGGCGCACAAAAAAGCAAGCGGAGGTCGAGGCCGCACGTCTTCTGGGGAGCTTTGGACTTGCGGAGCGGTTGACACACCGCCCGACTGAACTTTCCGGAGGCGAGCAACAGCGTGTCGCCATTGCGCGTGCGCTGGCAAACAAGCCAAAACTCCTGCTAGCGGATGAGCCCACCGGGAACCTGGACCCCAAAACCTCCAGAGCCGTTTTTGGAGAGCTGGTTGAGGTCACAAGAGGCGAGGGCGCTGCCGCCCTGATCGCCACTCACAATCTGGATCTGGCTGGCCGAATGGACCGTATTGTCCTGCTTCATGAGGGGCAGTTGATCGAAGGGTCTTCCCTTGTGAGCGAATACAACTCCTTGTAGCGACTGCCCCCACGCCAGCCTTTCTATCTGAATATAGGAAGCTCCCGCCTGCGGCGCGCGCGCTCTGAAACTAGGGCTTGACAACAGTAGAACAAAACATGAACATACCTATCAGATAAAGAGGAGAAGATCATGCGTGAAGCAATCAGAGACAGTGGTATCAGCCCTTGGTTTCAAGACGTAGCGGCCCTTGTAAGCATTGCAGCCCTTGGCTGGAGTGTACTTGTCTGGGGACAGATCGCCGAAACGGTTTTCGGCGGTTAAAAAGAGACTTATCCACAACTTTCGGGGGCAGGGCAGGTGACAGGGGCAGGGCAACACCCGACAATGGGCAGCCTAGGAACTGACGACTACTGAAAAACCGACGATAGTGAGCCCTCACCTTGCCTGACCATAAAGCCGCCCGGTTCGTTCATCTGCGCCTTCATTCAGCCTATTCCCTGTTGGAGGGAGCAATCCGGCTGAAGGGGCTCCCCTCGCTCGTGCGAAAGGCGGGGATGCCGGCAATTGCCATCACTGACACCGGCAATCTATTTGGGGCGCTGGAGGCGTCGGAGACGCTTGCAGCCGAGGGACTGCAACCTATCACAGGGTGTACTCTGGCCATTGACCTGGAGATGGCGGAGAACGCGGTGCATTTGGGTCCAAAAAGCCGCGAGCCTGATGGGTTTGTTGCATTGCTGGTAAAAGACGAGGCGGGCTACGCCAATCTGATGAAGCTCACGTCCAGGGCTTTTCTGGAAACGGAGGGAACAGACACCCCCCATATCACCATGAGTGATCTTGAAGCACTGAACGAAGGCCTGATTTGCCTGACCGGTGGTCCGGACGGACCGGTTAATCGACTTCTTGTTGACGGGCAGGTGGATAAGGCGAAGCAGGTCACGGAGCGTCTCGCCTCAATTTTTCCGGGCAGGCTATATATTGAGTTGCAGCGCCACGGCGCGAACAATGGGAGCACGAAGAACGAAGGGCTCGCAGAGGGACCGCTCGTCGAATTTGCTTATGCGCGAGACCTGCCTCTGGTGGCAACGAATGAGTGCTATTTCACCAGCCCGGATGAGTTCGAGGCGCACGATGCGCTGCTGTGTATCTCAGCCGGTTCATATGTGGTTGAGACAGAGCGCCGTCGTCTGACACCCGAACATTATTTCAAAAGCCAGGCTGAGATGATCGAACTGTTTGATGATCTGCCGGAGGCCATAGAGAACACCATCGAGATCGCGCGCAGATGTGCCTTTCGACCTCTCACCCGGGACCCGATTCTCCCTAGTTTTGGGAAGCGTGAGGGGGGCGTGAGTGAGGCCGATGAGCTACGCACGATTGCCCATGAAGGGTTGACGGCCCGTCTTGCGGTTATCGAAACGGTGGCGGAGGAAAGTGTGTATCGTGAGCGGCTCGACTTCGAGCTGAACGTCATCATCAACATGAAATTCCCCGGTTACTTCCTGATCGTGGCCGATTTCATCAAATGGGCGAAGGATCAAAATATCCCTGTGGGGCCGGGCCGTGGATCAGGTGCCGGGTCTGTGGTGGCCTGGGTGCTTCTAATTACCGACCTCGATCCGCTACGTTTTAATCTTCTGTTTGAGCGGTTTCTCAACCCCGAACGTGTCTCCATGCCGGATTTCGATATTGATTTCTGTCAGGACCGGCGCGATGAGGTGATCCGTTATGTGCAGGATCGCTATGGGCACGATCAGGTTGCCCAGATCATTACTTTTGGAAAGCTGCAAGCGCGCGCCGTACTGCGTGATGTCGGGCGTGTGCTGCAAGTACCGTTTGGTCAGGTAGACCGGCTTTGCAAGATGATCCCCAACAATCCGGCAGCCCCGGTCACGCTCGCTGAGGCCATTGCGGGAGAGGTTCGTCTTCAGGAGGCCCGCGACGACGATGAAACCGTCGCCAAGCTGCTTGAGATCGGTCTGCGCCTGGAGGGCCTGTATCGACATGCCTCGACCCATGCAGCAGGTGTCGTGATCGGTGATCGCCCGCTTAATGAGCTGGTGCCACTTTATCGCGACCCGCGTTCGGACATGCCCGTAACCCAGTTCAACATGAAATGGGTGGAACCGGCGGGGCTTGTAAAGTTTGACTTCTTGGGTCTGAAAACGCTCACAGTGCTGCAACAGGCGGTGGAGTTGATCGCGCGCCGGGGAATCGAAATCGATCTGTCGACCCTGCCGCTGGACGACGAAAAGTCATACGAGATGCTTCGCCGTGGAGAAACAGTCGGTATCTTTCAGCTTGAAAGCGGGGGCATGCGTGATCTGATCCGCCAGGCCGTGCCGACGAGCATTGAAGACATTATTGCCCTGGTGGCGCTCTACCGCCCGGGGCCAATGGAGAACATCCCCAAATACCTCGACTGTAAGCACGGGCGTTCCAAACCCGAAGTGCTGCACGAGAGCATCGACCCGGTCGTGGCCGATACCTATGGGGTTATCATCTATCAGGAACAGGTCATGCAGGTGGCTCAGGTTTTCGCAGGCTTCTCGCTTGGTGAAGCTGACCTGTTGCGCCGCGCCATGGGCAAGAAGATCAAATCCGAGATGGACGCCCAGCGCGCGCGCTTTATTGAAGGTGCGGCGGCGAAAGGGATACCCGAGAACAGGGCCAACTACGTCTTTGATATTGTGGACAAGTTTGCCGGCTATGGTTTCAACAAGTCCCACTCGGCCTGCTATGCGCTGGTCGCCTATCAGACGGCCTACCTCAAGGCCAACTATCCGGTGGAGTTCCTGGCAGCGTCGATGAGCCTTGACTTGAGCAACACTGAAAAACTTCATGTTTTCAAGCAGGAAGCGGCCCGTCTTAAGATTAAAGTTCGCCCCCCTAGCGTTCTGGAGTCCGGGCCGGTTTTTGATGTCAAAGAGGGAGAAATCCTCTACGCGCTGGGGGCTATAAAGAATGTGGGTCGCCAGGCAATGGAACAACTGGTGGAGGAAAGGGCGAAAAACGGCACCTACAAGGACATTTACGATTTTGCTCGCCGACTTAATCCCAGAGCGGTCAATAAGCGCCAGTTGGAAAACCTGGTGCGCGCTGGCGCGCTGGACGCCCTGAACGAAAACCGCGCCCAGCTTCTGGCCTCCACCGACCTCATTATGAGTTTGGCCAATCAGGCAACCAATGAACGCGAAAGCCAGCAGGACAGTTTGTTCGGCAACGCCATGGACAGTAGTCTGGACAATCCGGCCCTTCCCCGCGTGGAAATGTGGTTGCCCATGGAGCGGTTGAACGAGGAGTTCAACGCTGTTGGTTTCTATATTTCCGGCCATCCGTTGGATGACTATGCAAAGGCCATGAAGCAGTCGGGGGTCGTGACCTATGCGGAATTGCTGAAAAAAAGCTCCAAGGCGGAGCGGGTGGCCGGAACAGTGGCCGCCCGGCAGGACCGGCGCTCCAAAAAGGGTAATCCCTTTGCTTTTGTTACTCTCTCCGATCCAACCGGGCAATTTGAGGTTGTGATCTTCTCCGAGGCCCTGAGCCAGTTCCGCGATATGCTTGAGCCGGGGCGTTCCCTGGTTATTGGAGTGGAAATTGACCGTGAGGGGGATGATGTTCGCCTGCGCGTTCAGACCGTCAGACCGGTGGATGAGGTTGCGGCAACGGCAGCCGACGGGCTCAAAATCTTCCTGGATACGGCAGAACCGCTGACCTCGATCAGATCTCGCCTGACAGATCAGGGCCGTGGTGTGGTCTCTCTTGTTTTGTTGGCCGGCGGGGGGCGGGAAGTGGAAGTAGAGCTGAAAGAACGGTTTCATGTGACGCCACCCGTCCGGGCGGCCATTCGCGCCGTCCCTGGGGTCCTGGATGTTCAGGATATCTGAGCAGGACATCTGACCTGGCTAAGGTAGGCAGCGGATCGGAAAAAACCGTCCAACCTCAATCACTGCTTGCCTTTTTCTCTTTCAGCCCCTAGAAGTTCGAACATTCCACACGCGGGGATACGGAATTCTTCATGAGCTTAAGGCACGAGCCTGAAGCTCCTCATAGAAGAGCTTCGATCCGGTCCATCACCCGATGGTTCCCCCCGCGGAGGTTCAACCGGAAAAGAAGGAGAATGGGCGTCATGGCACTCCCTGATTATTCTATGCGTCAACTGCTGGAGGCTGGTGTTCACTTCGGCCACCAAACTCACCGTTGGAACCCGAAGATGGACAGCTTCATCTTTGGCAACCGTAACGGCATCCACATTATCGACCTGACACAGACCGTTCCATTGCTGCACCAGGCACTGGTTCAGATCCGTGATGTTGTCGCTGCGGGCGGACGGGTTTTGTTCGTTGGCACAAAGCGTCAGGCGTCAGAGCCGATCGCGGCAGCCGCGAAACAGTGCGCACAATATTACATCAACCACCGTTGGCTCGGTGGCACGCTCACCAACTGGAAGACGATTTCGAATTCAATTCGTCGCCTGCGTGAGCTTGAAGAACTTCTGGACGGCGAAGCCTCTGGCCTCACCAAGAAAGAGCTTCTGCAACTTACCCGTGAACGCAACAAACTTGACCTGTCGATTGGCGGTATCAAGGACATGGGCGGTGTTCCCGACCTCATGTTCGTGATCGACACCAACAAGGAAGAAATTGCCGTCAAGGAAGCCCGCAAGCTGGGCATCCCTGTGATTGCAATTCTCGATTCCAATTGTAATCCGGACAACATCACTTTCCCGATCCCCGGGAATGATGATGCGGCGCGCGCAATCGCACTTTATTGCGACCTTGTTTCGCGTGCGGTCATTGACGGCATTTCGCAAGGCCAGGCCGGATCAGGTGTCGATATCGGCGAACAGGTAGAACCGATAGCCGAAGTGCTTCCGGAGGAAACACCTGTGGTGGAAGCAGAGGCTGCGCCTGAGCCTGCACCTGCTCCCACACCCGAAGCTGGCGCGTCCTAATCGACGCTGTTTAGACGAATATGAGATTCAGGATCGGCTTTCAATCGAAGTCGGTCCTGACATTTACATAGAGCATGAATTTTCAAATGAGGAAGACCAATGGCTGAAATTACAGCAAGCTTGGTAAAAGCGCTCCGCGAGTCCTCTGGCGTCGGCATGATGGACTGTAAGGCAGCGCTGAAGGCAACCGACGGTGATATGGAAGCAGCGATTGACTGGCTGCGAACTAAAGGTTTGGCAAAAGCTGCCAAAAAGGCAAGCCGGGTTGCCTCCGAAGGCCTTGTGGGCGTTAAGACCAAGGGAACAAGCGGTGTTGCGGTCGAGGTGAACTCCGAAACGGATTTCGTGGCACGCAACGAAGCGTTTCAGAGCATGGTGGCTGGCATTGCAACTGTCGCTAACGACGTTGAGGGAGATTTTGACAAACTCCTGGCAAGCCCCTTTCCTGGCTCCGACAAAACCGTCAAAGACTATGTTGTGGAAGCCGTGGCAACCATTGGCGAGAACATGGGCGTGCGCCGCACAGCCGCCATTAGCGTTGATAAGGGCGTGGTCGTATCTTACGTTCACAATCAGGTCGCACCGGGACTTGGCCGGATCGGTGTTCTCGTTGGTCTTGAGTCCGAGGGGGATGAAGCTAAGCTGACCGCACTTGGCAAGCAGATTGCGATGCACATTGCCGCAACGAGCCCGCTTGCAACCCGTGTTGAGGAACTCGATCAAGCGGTTGTTGAACGTGAGAAGAATGTCCTTGCAGCCGAAGCCCGTGAGTCGGGCAAACCGGAAAATATCATTGAGAAGATGATCGAAGGGCGTATTCGTAAATTCTACCAGGAAGTCGTTCTGCTTTCTCAGACCTTTGTTATCGATGGTGAAAACACGGTCGAAAAGGCCGTGAAGAATGCTGAGGGAGACGTTGGCGCGCCGATCAAGGTGGTGGGTTTTGTCCGGCTTGCTCTGGGTGAAGGCATTGAAAAGGAAGAAAGTGACTTTGCGGCTGAGGTTGCAGCAGCAGCCAAGGGCTAGAGTAAATATCGGATAATCAAAGGGGGCTTGGGATAAGGTCGCCTTTGAGTTCTTCCGACAGTACTATCGAGGCGTGCAGAGTAGGGATTCGCAAAAGAACCCCGGCCTGCGCGCCTCAATCGTATCTGGGGTCAAATATACGGGCTCACCCAAATTTGGTGTACTTTCTCCCCCTCAAGCAGGCTTGGGGGAGCAGACTGGCCGGGGGAGCGTGTTCCGGTGGAAATGCGCAAAGAATAGGGCAAGGCATGTCGAGGGAATTGAAATTTCAGCGGGTTCTTCTCAAAGTCTCCGGTGAGGCGCTGATGGGGGAACAATCCTACGGCATTGATGTAGGGACGGTTGAACGTGTCGCGGATGAAGTGAAACAGGCCGTCAGCCTTGGCGTGGAAGTCTGTCTTGTCATTGGCGGTGGAAATATCTTTCGTGGCCTAGCCGGGGCCGCCAAGGGTATGGAACGGGCAAGTGCTGACTACATGGGTATGCTGGCGACAGTCATGAACGCCATTGCCATGCAAAATGCACTGGAGCAGTTGGGCGTTCCCACGCGGGTGCAATCGGCTATCCCGATGATGAGTGTCTGTGAACCCTACATTCGCCGCCGCGCCCTGCGGCACATGGAACAGGGGCGCGTGGTTATTTTTGCGGCTGGAACGGGCAATCCCTTTTTTACAACCGACACCGCAGCCGCCTTGCGAGCTTCTGAGATGGGATGCGATGCACTCCTTAAGGGAACGCAGGTAGACGGCGTTTATACAGCTGATCCAAAAACCGATCCGTCGGCTGAGCGATATGATCGCCTGAGTTACACCGATGTATTGAAGCGCGACCTCAAGGTCATGGACGCTGCGGCCATTTCACTTGCACGGGAAAATGACATTCCGATCCTCGTCTTTTCAATTCACAACCCCGGTGGGTTTGTCGAAGTATTGCGAGGGAACGGATGTTTTACACAGATCGACAGCGGCCACAAAGCGTAGTCGGACAGTAGTCAGAATGAAGGAACGAAAACATGGCTGAGCAGGAACTCGATTTCGCGGATCTGGAGCGCCGCATGGCGGGGGCAATTTCAGCTCTCAAAGGAGAGTTTGTGGGCTTGCGGACAGGGCGGGCCTCCGCCGGTATCCTTGAGCCGGTTCAGGTTGAGGCATATGGGTCGATGATGCCCCTCGATCAGGTGGGAACCATTGGTGTGCCGGAAAGCAGAATGCTCACTGTACAGGTTTGGGACAAAGCCCTCGTCGGGCCGACGGAAAAGGCGATCCGAACAGCAGGGCTGGGACTTAATCCGTCGCCTGACGGCCAGCTCATCCGTATCCCCATTCCTGCACTGAACGAGGAGCGGCGTCAGGAATTGACAAAAGTGGCGGCGAAATATGCTGAAGAAGCGCGGATTGCAGTTCGCAATGTGCGCCGGGACGGCATGGAGGAGCTGAAGAGCCTGGAGAAAGATGGCGACATGAGCAAGGATGAGCATAAGGTTTCATCTGAAAAAGTACAAAAGATGACGGACAAATTTGTCGCTGAAGTCGACAAGGCGCTGGAAAGCAAGCAGGCGGAAATTTTGCAGGTATAGAGTTGCTCCTGTCCTTCACCTGGACCAAGAACGGAATGGAATGTTGACGCCACCGCAAGAAGAGATGCCCGTGGAAGAAAAACCACCCCGGCACATTGCGATTGTTATGGATGGCAACCGGCGTTGGGCGGCCAAACGCCATATGCCTAAAAAGCTGGGACACCGGGCCGGCGTGGACGCAGTTCGCAACATCGTTCGTGCCGCCGGTGAGCTGGGGGTGAGCTACCTGACACTTTTTGGTTTTTCCTCAGAAAATTGGAATAGGGGGCCGGAGGAGGTTTCTGATCTGATGGGGTTGTTGCGTCTGTTTATTCGCCGTGACCTGGCAGAGCTTCATCAAAATGGAGTCCAGGTTCACATCATTGGTGAGAGAGAGCACCTTGATCCCGACATTATATCTCTGATTACAGAAGCCGAGGCCCTGACGGCAGACAACACAGAGCTTTACCTCACGATTGCCTTTAACTATGGCGGTCAGTCGGAGATCGCAGCCGCGGTCCGGCGTATTGCAAAAAAGGTGGCTGAGGGCGAAATTGCGGTGGAAAATATCACGCCGAAAACGATTGAGGCGCATCTCGATACGGCGGGGATACCCGATCCCGATCTGGTTATTCGGACAAGTGGGGAGATGCGGCTTTCCAACTTCTTGTTGTGGCAGAGTGCTTACTCTGAGTTTGTCTTTACCGATGTTCTGTGGCCGGACTTCAACAAGGAAACACTTGAAGCCGCCGTGCAGGAATACCAGGCGCGCGAGCGCCGGTTTGGCGAAGGGTAGGTTCCAGTGAATGCAGTTGAAACGCCCCCGCCGGAAGCATCAAAACCAAAATCATCCCTTGGTGTGCGGATAGCGTCTGCTCTCGTATTGGCACCGGTTGTGCTGGGCCTCGTCTGGGTCGGAGGGACGCCATTTCTTTTGCTCCTCGCAGTCGCAGGCCCGCTAATGGTTCACGAATGGGCAGGGCTTCAGACGAAAGATGAGTCTCAGCTCGGAAATAGGGCGGGCATTAGCCTGGCGATTTTGAGCTTTCTCGCTGCCTCTGCTTTGGACGTTCCCCAGACAGGTTTTGTGCTGGCAATGGCCGGGATCGGGATAACGGTGAGCGCTGCTCTGTGGCAGGGAAGATCAGTTGCTACGCCTCTTTTGGGAGCCCTTTATATAGGGCTGCCCGTTCTTGCCTTTGCCTGGCTCAGGAGTGATGTGGAGTATGGCCGGGTTGTGCTTTTCTGGCTTCTGGCCGTGGTTTGGGCAACAGACATTTTTGCTTATTTCGCAGGACGCAGCATTGGCGGTCCGAAGATGGCGCCTCGCCTGTCGCCGAACAAGACGTGGGCCGGGCTTGCCGGTGGGGCCGCAGGGGCGATGCTGGCCGGTGGCTTGACCGCTATGTGGCTGGGGGCGGCAATAGGGGGGCTGGTCATTGTGAGCGGTGCTCTCGCCGTGGTGGCGCAGGCCGGCGATGTTACCGAGTCTGCCTTGAAGCGACGCGCGGGCGTGAAAGATTCCGGCGCGCTGATCCCGGGGCATGGTGGAATACTGGACAGGGTGGATGGATTGATGTTTGCAGCCGTGGGGGCCGCTGCCATTGCGCTGCTGCGCGGCGGCGAGGCGCACGGGGTTCTGCTATGGCCGTAGTTTCGGCGCCAGCAAACGCACCGGCACCCAGACGGGTGACAGTCCTGGGGGCCAGCGGGTCGATCGGGTGTAGTACCCTCGATCTCATCCGCCAGACACCGGAACAATACGACGTTGTTGCTCTTACAGCTCAAACTAATGTTGCTGTTCTGGCGGCGCAGGCGCGGGAGTTTAATGCTGATCTGGCAGTCATTGGCGACGAAGCGAGACTTGCAGATTTGCGGGCGGCACTTGCAGGAACAGGTGTCGAAGTTGCGGCGGGTCGCCAGGCAATTCTGGAAGCTGCGGCCCGGCCAACGGACTGGGTGATGGCGGCCATTGTGGGAACGGCAGGACTGGAGCCGACGCTGGCTGCGGTGCGGCAGGGCATACATGTTGCCCTCGCCAACAAGGAATGTCTGGTCTCGGCCGGACAGGTGTTTCTTGCTGAAGTCGCAGCGGCAGGGGCGACTCTTCTACCCGCAGATTCTGAACATAATGCCATCTTTCAGGTGCTGGACCCGGATCGCTATGACTGCGTTGACAAGATCACATTGACGGCGTCCGGCGGCCCGTTTCTCAATGCCTCAATGTCGGAAATGCGCAACGCAACTCCCGCCCAGGCTGTGGCCCATCCACAATGGTCTATGGGAGCGAAAATCTCCGTTGATAGCGCCACTCTCATGAACAAGGGGCTGGAAGTCATCGAGGCGCATTATCTGTTCCCGGTCGGGCTGGAAAAACTGGACGTCGTAATTCATCCGCAATCCATCATTCATTCGATGGTGGCCTACAATGACGGATCGGTACTGGCTCAACTGGGCGCGCCCGATATGCGCACCCCGATCAGTTACACACTGGCCTGGCCCAACCGTATGCAGACACCGGCAGATCGCCTTGATCTTGCACAAATCGGCCAATTGACATTTCAGGAGCCGGACTATGACAGGTTTCCGGCCCTTGCTCTTGCCCGCGAGGCGATCCGAATCGGGGGAGCCGCCCCGACATTCCTTAATGCCGCCAACGAAATCGCCGTAGCTGCATTTTTGGCAGAAAAAATAGGTTTTCTTGATATTTCAGCCGTGGTTGCAGACGCTCTTGAGCAGTTAATGGCAGAATGTGGTGCAAAAACACCGGGTTCCTTGGCTGAGGTCGTGAAATTGGACAAATTGGGGCGTCAAAATGCGCAGGAATGGGTGCAAAAGCGCGCCATCTGAATTAGAGTTTGCACCGGTGGGCTGCTAGGATCGCCGCAAATTTTTAGCACGGGGCTTGATGGTCTCGGGGGAAACAAGAGGAACGCCAGTTCCTCAAGCAGGAGCGCATGCTCCTCAAGTTAAGAGTGATTATCTGCGCAATGGAAGCCATCACGGGCATTTTGGGAGTTGGGGGGTCGTTTGCCGCCTATGTCATCCCCTTTTTATTCGTCCTAACTGTTGTCGTGTTTTTTCACGAGCTGGGTCATTACCTGGTGGCTCGTTGGGTCGGCGTGACGGTTGAAACCTTTTCCATCGGATTTGGCCGCGAAATTTACGGTTGGTACGACAGCAAGGGAACGCGCTGGAAGATTAGCTGGATACCGCTGGGCGGTTACGTAAAGTTCATGGGCGATGAAAACGCGGCGAGTAAGCCCACGCGGCAGCCGAACGAAAACCTGTCTGCTGAGGAAAAATCGGGAAACTTTCATCACAAACCTGTCCTTCATCGAATGGCTGTTGTGGTTGCAGGGCCCGTGGCGAACTTCATTCTGGCTATTGTAATTTTTGCGGCTCTCTTTGTTGTCCGGGGAGAGCGCATTGCAGAGCCGATTGTTGACGAGGTGCGTGCAGAGAGTGCGGCTGAGGCTGCTGGTTTTATGGTTGGTGACCGGGTTCTGGAAATTGATGGCACTGCCATTGACAGCTTTGGTGACATGCAAAGGATCGTGTCAACAAGCGCTGGAGATACCCTGGAAATTTTCGTAGAACGGCGGGGAATGACCATCAGCCTTCTGGCGACGCCGGAAGCTCATGAGATGACAGACCGGTTCGGTAACGTTCATCGTATCGGCCTTTTAGGGATAGGCCGTAGCGCGACGGAAGAAAACATACGTCATGTGCGTTATGATCCGTTTACCGCTGTTTGGATGGGCGCCGGAGAGACCTGGTTTATTGTCAGCCGAACATTCGACTATTTGGGCGGTGTGGTTACGGGGCGGGAAAATGCGGATCAACTGGGTGGCCCCCTTCGTATCGCGCAGGTTTCAGGTCAGGTTGCCACTATTGGTTTCCTCGCACTGATACATCTTGCAGCAGTTCTTTCCGTCTCCATCGGACTGATTAATCTCTTCCCTATTCCGATGCTTGATGGGGGGCATCTTCTCTACTACACGATAGAAGCAGTTCGCGGGCGACCTGTGGGCGATGAAATGCAGGAATACGGGTATAGGGTCGGTCTGGCCTTGGTGATGATGCTTATGGTTTTTGCTACTTGGAATGATCTTGTTCATCTACGGGTTTTCGAGTTTTTCTCGGGCCTCCTGAGTTAATGCAAAGACGAGCGTATGGGGTGTGTGACACACATGATGACGAAAAAGCGTAGTCGGATGGGTACCAGGTACCTGCAAGTTGCTTTTGCAATGGTCCTTTGCATAGGGAGCGTAGCCACGGCATCGGGTGCCTTTGCGGATGAGGAAGCCGGTGGTGGTTTGCTGACGCTAAACAACACCATCGACACGATCGTTGTGGAAGGCAATCAACGCATCGAAGCAGAAACGGTGCGGTCCTATATGTCCTTCAAACAGGGCGAAGTCTACAACGACGAGAAGGTCGACAAATCGTTGAAGACCCTCTTTGCTACCGGCCTTTTTGCAGATGTAACGATGCGCCGGGACGGCAGTCGACTGACTGTATCCGTTACCGAAAATCCCGTCATTAACCGGATTGCCTTTGAGGGCAACAGCGCCATTAACACCGACACGCTGGAAACAGAAGTTCAGCTAAAACCCCGAACAATATATACCCGCGCTAAAGTGCAAAGTGATGTACAGCGCATTGTAGATGTGATGCGCCGGTCGGGACGTTTTTCGGCAACAATCGAACCCAAAGTCATTCAGCTTCCGCAAAACCGTGTTGATCTCGTCTTTGAAATAGATGAGGGGCCGGTCACGAAGATCGGCGGCATCAATTTTATCGGGAACACGGCATTCTCTGACGGTCGGTTGCGGGAGATTATCGCAACCTCCGAATCTGCTTGGTGGAAGTTTCTTTCAAGCTCAGACAATTATGACCCTGACAGGATGGCCTTCGACAGAGAGCTCTTGCGGCGGTTTTATCTATCAACCGGTTACGCTGATTTCCGGGTTGTTTCTGCGGTGGCAGACCTCAGCCGCGATGGAGACGAGTTCTACCTCACCTTCACCGTTGAAGAGGGGGAGCTTTATACATTTGGTCCATCATCGGTGACAACTGAACTGGACAAGCTGGACACCGACAAGCTGACTGCGTTGATCCTGACGGCAGATGGCGAGAAGTATGATGCAGGGCTGATCGACAAAACTGTGGATGCGTTGACATTCGCTGTGGGTATTGAGGGGTATGCTTTTGCAGAAATTCGACCTCGTGTGAGGCGCGACAAGGAAGCATTTGTTGCTTCTGTGACGTACCGGATCACCGAGGGGCCGAGAACCTATGTTGAACGCATCAACATAGATGGTAACTTGAGGACGCTAGACCGTGTTATTCGTCGTGAGATGCGGATGTCGGAAGGGGATGCGTTCAACCGTGTTCTTCTGGAGCGATCCGAAAAGAATATCCGGTCGTTAGGCTTCTTCTCTGCCATCGAGGTAACAGAGGAACCGGGGTCAGCTCCCGACAAAACTGTCGTTAATGTTGTTGTGCAGGAACAATCAACCGGCGAACTGTCGCTGGGTTTTGGGTTTTCATCGGCGGACAGCGCCC
>CAZNLO010000027.1:23070-28076 GCA_964573935.1 uncultured Parvibaculum sp.
GACATCAGTCTGACCGAGCGTAATTTCATGGGGAAGGGGCAGATGTTGCGTCTGCGTCTGGCACTGTCTGGTAGAAGCCAGCAGATTGATCTGCGTTTTACGGAACCCTATTTCCTTGGTCGCGATCTCGTCGCAGGTTTTGATATTTTTGGCGTAGAGAACAATCGTCAGCGAGAATCCGGTTTCGATGACCGGGTGACAGGGATTGGAGTGCGTTTTGGTTTTCCTCTGTCGGAGAACGGACGTATTTTGACGAGGTACGCATTGCGCCGGGAGCAAATTTTGCGCATTCGGGCCAATGTGATTAGTTTTATCAGGGCGCGAGACGATGTCCGTTCATCAGTGGGGTACACATATTACCTGGATCGCCGAAATGATCCGATTGAACCGACAGGTGGTTGGGACATGGAGATCGATCAGGAGTTTGCAGGCGTTGGCGGTTCTGTGCGTTATATCCGTTCCTCCTTCACAGCCAGAACTTACTATCAGATTTCTGATGAGTTTCTCACCAGTTTCAAAGTGCAGGCAGCCTTTATCGAAGGCATCGGTCAGGATGTGATTATCTCTGATCGGCTGTTTATAGGTGGATCAGATTTTCGTGGTTTTGAACGTTCCGGGGTCGGTCCGCGGGATTTGATTTCGGATAGTTCGCTGGGCGCACAATTGTTCGCTATTGGGAGCGCTGAAATCAGTTTTCCGAATTTCTTGCCTGAAGCTCTTGATGTGAGTACGAGCCTGTTTACTGATTTTGGCGTTGTCGGCAATGCAGACCAGGAAAGTGTTGGGGTTGGCGTGTTTCAATTGGTGGATGCACGAACAGACCTCGCACCACGGGTAACCGCTGGGCTCAGCATCTACTGGCAGTCGCCTTTCGGCCCGGTTCGGATCGACCTGAGCCAGGCGATCCTTAAGGAAGACTATGATAAGACCGAAGCCTTCAGATTTTCTGCAGGTACGCGTTTCTAGTAAATGGATATCAAATGAAATTCTTTTTTCTTACCGCACGAAATTGGATTGCAGCTTCATTTATTGTTGTGAGCATGGCGTTGACGGGGCCTGCGTGGGCGGAGAAGGCTCCGACAATTATTCTCATCGTGGATATGACGGCACTGTTTAATGCTTCGGAAGTTGGTCTGGATGCTGCTCGACAGCTGCGTGAGCAGACACTGGCACTGCAAACGGAGGATCAGGCTGTTCGCGATGCGATGACTGCCGAAGCGGAAACGTTGAAGGGCCAACGGGAAATTTTGGCGGAAGAAGCGTTCACGGGAAAAGTCGCTGACCTTGCTCAACGCCAGCAGATGCATCTGCAGGGCATTGCAAAACGCCAGCGAGCCATTCAGTTGGGACAGGTCCAGGCAAATGCGGAAATTTCAGCGGTTATTAAACCGATTTTTGGGGAGCTGCTGGTGAAACATAATGCCGGACTGTTGATCGACCAGTCGAATGTTTTGGCCGGCGGTGTTGATTTGAACATCACCTCTGAGGTGATGGCCATTCTAAACCAGCGTCTGCCGACTTTGACAGTGACGCCGGTCAACGAGTAGACCGGCTGCATTGAGCAAAGTTTGTTTGGACACATCATAGAGATAGCCGAAGCGTAATGGCAGACCCGCGTTTTTTTCAGAGAGAAGGGCCATTCACACTGGCAGATCTCGCGTCGCGAATTGACGCAGAAGTAGCCGAAGGTGCCGACCCACGATTGAAGATTACGGATGTCGCACCTCTGGATAGCGCGCAGAAAGGCGAATTGAGCTTTCTCGATAATCCGAAATACATCCGGGCTTTTGAGGCAACCAATGCGGGCGCCTGCATTGTTGCCGCCAGATTTTTGGAGCAGGCCCCAAAGGGGCTTACTCTCCTTGTAAGTCATCAACCCTATCGGTCTTACGCATTGGCGGCCCAGGCCTTCTATCCAGGTAGCGTCCGCCCCCTCGATACATTCGGAGAAGCCGGAACGGTGTGTGAGGGCGCTCACATTCATGCCTCAGCGCAAATTGGGCAGGGAGTGACGATTGAACCCGGCGCCGTCGTAAGTGCAGGCACGGAAATCGGAGATGGAGCCGTTATCTCCAGTGCTGCGGTCGTGGCCAAGAACGTCACCGTAGGACGCGATAGCTACATTGGTCCAGGCGCCAGCATTTCCTTTGCACACATTGGCGATCGGGTCATCATTCATCCCGGCGTTCGTATCGGGCAGGATGGTTTTGGTTTTGCGATGGGTTTGCCAAGCCACGAGAAAATTCCACAACTGGGCCGGGTTATCATTCAGGATGATGTTGAAATTGGCGCAAACAGCACAATTGATCGCGGCGCCGGGCCTGACACAATCATCGGTGCCGGAACAAAAATTGATAATTTGGTCCAGATTGGACACAACGTTGTCATTGGTCAGGGATGTGTAATCGTAGCGCAGTGCGGCATCGCTGGAAGTACGATTGTTGGGGACTATGTCTCTCTGGGAGCACGGGCGGCAATTCTCGGCCACCTCAAGATTGGGGATGGTGTAGAGGTCGCCGGGCGCTCAAGCGTGATACATAATATACCCGCCGGTGAGCGCTGGGGGGGAACGCCGGCAAAACCGGTTCGCGAGTGGCAGCGGGAGCTGATAGCTGTTCAAAGGTTAGGCAGGAATGCTATCAAGAAGAAGAACAAGAACCCAGATTGACACAGAGCGCCAGGCTCGATTGTACCAGGAAAAAAGATGACGAAGAGCACAACAGACACGGAAAAGGCTGGTAGAGGAGCATTGGAGTTTGCCGATATCAACCGTGTGATGCAACTTTTGCCTCATCGTTACCCGATGTTGCTGATCGATCAAATCAAGGACATGGATGGTTGTGACTCTGCCGTAGGCATCAAGAATGTCACGATCAATGAGCCCTTTTTTCCAGGGCACTTTCCCGGTCATCCGGTGATGCCGGGGGTCATGATTGTAGAGGCGATGGCCCAAACGGCCGGGGCGCTCGTCATCCATAGCATGGGCGGCGATGCCTCGAACAAGGTCGTGTATTTCATGTCAATCGAGAAGGCCAAGTTTCGGAAGATCGTGGAACCGGGAGATCGGTTGGAGCTTCATGTTACCAAGTTGCAAAACCGCCGTGCTGTCTGGAAGTTTCGGGGGATTGGAAAAGTGGATGGGCAAGTCGTTGCCGAGGCAGACTTTGTGGCGATGATCCGCAATACGGATGAGGGAAAATGACTGAAGTTCACCCCACGGCAATTGTTGACCCACGCGCAGAACTTGCGTCAGACGTCGTGGTTGGTCCCTATTCCATAGTGGGTCCAAAGGTGACGCTCTGTGAAGGCGTGAAACTTCATTCCCATACGGTCATTGATGGAAAGACATCAATTGGTGCGAGGACAGAGGTATATCCGTTCGCTTCCATCGGACAGCCCCCGCAGGACCTGAAGTTTCGCGGCGAAGACAGCGAACTGATTGTGGGGTCAGACAATACCATCCGGGAACATGTGACAATGAATTCCGGTACTGAAGGGGGGGGCTTGGTAACAAAAGTCGGGAGCAAGTGTGCATTCCTCACCGGGTCCCACGTCGGCCATGACACCGTCGTTGGCGATAATGTTGTCCTGTCAAATAATGTAATGCTGGCGGGCCATATCATTGTTGAAGACGACGTCATTATCAGCGGCGGCGCCGGAGTTCATCAGTTTACCCGCATTGGAAAGCATGCCTTCATCGGGGGAATGAGCGGTGTTGAAAATGACGTCATTCCTTACGGCATGGTGGTTGGAAACCGCGCCCGTCTAGCTGGTCTGAATACCATTGGTATGAAGCGCCGTGGGTTTGAGAGAGATCAAATTCAGGCGCTTCGGGCGGCTTATCGCATGTTGTTTGCAGAAGAAGGCACACTGCGTGAGCGCCTGGCGGATGTCGCGAAGTTATTCGCTGAGCAACCTGATGTGATGGATATTGTTACCTTCATGCAGTCGGAGTCAAACCGGTCAATTTGCCTGCCACGAAATACCGCTGGTGACTAGCGCCTATCAGACGAAAGCAGACGGCGAATGACGACGCCAGCGCATGAACTTTCGGCACTCGGCATCATTGCAGGGCAGGGACCTCTGCCGACCGCGGTAGCTGACGCCGCCATCGCGCAAGGCCGTGCGGTGTTTATCATTGGTATCAAGGGCCGTAGCAACAAAGCGATAGAACGCTACAATCACGCATGGGTTCGTTTTGGTGCAGTAGGCTCCACGATAGAGTTGCTAAAGAAAAATAAGTGCCGGGACCTTGTTCTCATTGGTCCCATGAGCCGCCCCAGGATTTTTGTTGATTTTTGGCCCGACCTTGGATCGTTCCGGCTTCTTCCTGATCTTATCAGGTTGCTGCGGAAGGGAGATGACGGTCTCCTGACCGGGGTTGTGAAGTACTTTGAAGAAGTCCACGGATTTCATATCCGCCCGGCGGAGGAAGTTGCGGCCGAACTTGTTGCTCCTGAAGGTCTGTTGTCAGCGCGCGCGCCTTCATCGGCAGAGCTGTCCGATATCCACATCGCTATTTCTATCGTGCAAAAAAGAGGGAGCGAGGACTTGGGGCAAGGGGCCATCGTTGCTGCCGGAGAAATTCTGGACGTTGAAGACGAGAGCGGAACGGATGCAATGCTAAAACGGGTAGCGACAGCGCGCCCGGGTCAGCATCCCCCCAGTGGCGTGTTGGTTAAATTACCCAAGCCGGGGCAGGACCGCCGCGTGGACCTGCCGGCCATCGGGACAGCAACTGTGGAAAATGCTGCGGCAGCGGGGCTTTCGGGCATCGCATACGAAGCTTTTGGAGCGTTGATAGCAGATGTGGACGGTGTCGCCCGGCGGGCCGACGACCTGGGGCTCTTCGTGATCGGTTTGCCGGAAGGAACAGGTGACGGAAAACTATGAGTGAACGGCGCCATGTCATGCTGGTTGCAGGTGAAACATCAGGCGATGTTTTGGGGGCGGCCCTCATGTCATCCCTCAAACGGGCACTGGCAGACAAAGTGCGGTTTTCCGGT
>CAZNLO010000028.1:0-28067 GCA_964573935.1 uncultured Parvibaculum sp.
TGCTTCTTTCGTTTCGTCTGAACGACATGTCCCTAATTTCCGGTGGCCCCGGCGCTGATACTCACTGGTGGGACAAGGTGCCCTCCAAGTTTGAAGGATGGGGCGCACAAGAGTTCGCGGCTGCGGGTTTCAGGGCCGTGCCGGGGGCTATTGTCCGGCGCTCCGCCTACATCGCACCCGGCGTGGTGCTGATGCCCTCTTTCGTCAACCTGGGTGCACGAGTGGAGAGCGGCACCATGGTGGATACATGGGCAACGGTGGGGTCGTGTGCTCAAATTGGCAAGAACGTCCATATCTCCGGCGGGGCAGGCATTGGCGGCGTGCTGGAGCCGTTGCAGGCAGGCCCGGTCATTATCGAAGACAATTGCTTCATCGGAGCACGTTCGGAAGTGGCAGAAGGTGTTCTGGTCAGCACGGGCTCCGTGCTTTCAATGGGTGTCTTCATCACCGCGACCACCAAGGTGATAAACCGGGAGACGGGCGAGACCCACATCGGATTCGTACCGCCTTATTCCGTTGTGGTGCCCGGCGCACGCGCGGGCAAGCCCCTCCCCGATGGCACACCCGGCCCCAGCCTCTCCTGCGCCGTCATTGTCAAAACAGTGGATGAGCAGACCCGCGCCAAGACCTCCGTCAACGAGCTGCTGCGGGATTAAGGCTTTTTTTGCGTTCACGGTTTCGTTCACGGCTATTTCGTTGCTGCGCAACGGGCCAGCCCCTACCCGTTGACCGGTCAGGCCAGTTAACGCTAAACCGGGTGTATGAACACAGACATGCCAACATCAGCCGATACGCTTGATCCCGTCTCCCTTGCAAGGGACCTGATCCGCTGCGCCAGCGTGACCCCACACGAGGGGGGGGCGCTGGACATCTTACAAGCGCGTCTGGAGCCGCTTGGATTTGAGTGTACCCGGCTTGTCTTCAGCGAAACCGGCACGCCGGACGTTGACAATCTCTATGCCCAGCTGGGAACAGGGGCACCGCACTTCTGTTTTGCGGGCCACACGGATGTGGTACCCGTGGGCGATGTGAAAGCGTGGAGCGCCGACCCCTTTGGGGGGGAAATAAAGGACGGTATTCTTTTTGGCCGCGGGGCCACGGACATGAAGGGAGCAATTGCCGCTTTTGTCGTGGCCACCTCGCGTTTCATTTCCAAAGGAGATTTCAAAGGGTCCATCAGTTTCCTGATTACCGGCGATGAGGAAGGGCCTGCCCTTAACGGCACCGTCAAAATGCTCAAGTGGCTCGCGGACCGCGGCGAGGTCATTGATGACTGTCTGGTTGGGGAACCCACCAATCCGCAGGCGCTGGGCGATATGATAAAAATCGGTCGCCGGGGAAGCACCAATGGCTGGATTACCGCCACAGGCGCGCAGGGCCATGTTGCCTACCCTCACCTTGCCGACAATCCCGTTCCCCGACTGATCGCCATGCTGGACCGCCTGATCGGCGATGTCCTTGACGAGGGCACGGAACATTTTCAACCCTCCAACCTGGAAATCACCCAGATCACGGTGGATAATGAGGCCACCAATGTGATCCCGGCGTCAGCCCAAGCGCGCTTCAACATCCGCTTCAACGACCTCCATGACCCGGCCTCGCTGGAAGCGCGTGTCCGGGCACATCTGGACGATGTTACGGCGGAGCAGGGCGGGTCCTACGATCTCAACATGATTGCCAGCGGCGATGCGTTTTTGACAGCACCTGGCCGGTTAAGCAGCCTTGTTTCACAGGCCGTTGTCGGGACCACGGGGCGCACCCCCGAGCTTTCTACAGGCGGGGGCACGTCTGATGCCCGGTTTATCAAGAATTACGCCCGCGTTGTCGAATTTGGTCTGATCAGCCAGTCCATGCACAAAGTGGATGAACATGCGCGGGTTGACGACATCCTTGCCTTAACCGAAATTTATGAAACGGTGCTCACCGGCTATTTCACCTGAGGGAAAAATGCCAACAACCAGCGAAATCATAAATGCTCTTGTCGGCGCCTTTAAGATTGCCCGACGGGACCCGGATGCCTTACGCCAATTTGACTTCAGCGCCGACGGGTTCTGGCGATCCTTTGCCGCCTATATTTTTGTCATCCCCTTCTGCCTTGTCTTCATTACCGCCCAGTGGCGGATGATCGACGAAGCAGACTTGTCGATTGATGTATCCCAAACCGGTTACGCGGTGATCGAGATGGCGACCTATGTGGCATTCTGGGCGCTATATCCCCTCGCCATTGTTCTTGCCTGTCGCGTTTTCAATCTGACCCATGTTTTTGCGCCCTACATCACGGTCTACAACTGGTCATCGGTTCTGGTGGCGATGCTGCTGGCCCCTCCATACGTGCTTTACAGTATCGGGCTGGCCGACGCGGCTACGACAGGTTTTCTTCTGCTTATCGCTTTCGTAACGAGCCTGCTATACCGCTGGCAGGTGGCATTGAGCGTTCTGGCGACCACACCATCCATCGCCATCAGCATTGTCTGTTTTGAACTGCTTCTGGCCTTTGCGATCAGTTTTGTCGCAAATGCATTACTGCAAATCGGGAGTTAGAAATTGAGCGACACGCGCGCCATCGGGGTTTTTGACTCCGGCATGGGAGGGCTCACCGTTTTGCGGGCACTCCGGGCGGGCCTGCCACACGAAAACCTTGTCTATCTGGGTGACACGGCGCGACTTCCCTATGGTACCAAGAGTGCCAAAACCGTGACGGCCTACGCCTTGCAGGCGACGCAACAGCTTATGGCACATGATATTAAAATGCTCGTCATTGCGTGCAACACGGCAAGCTCCGTTGCTCTTGAACCACTGGCACGTGAACTCGCACCCGTGCGGGTTGTCGGCGTTGTGGAGCCCGGCGCACGTGCAGGCCTTGCCGCCACCCGGTCGGGGCGGATCGGCGTTCTTGCCACCGAGAGCACCGTTGCGGGGGGGGCTTACCTTCGCGCCATCCAGGCGCTGGCGCCTGACGTGCAGGTGAGCCAACTGGCCTGCGCACTCTTTGTGGCGCTGGCGGAGGAGGGTTGGGGAGACAGTGCGATTGCCGAAGCCGTGGCTGCGCGCTATCTCACCCCTCTGTTTGGCGACCCTCTCAATGCCCCTGATACGCTGGTGCTTGGCTGTACGCATTTTCCCGTGCTTGCCCCGGCCATCAACAAAGTGTTGAAAGCCCGGGGACACAAGGTCACTCTGGTCGACAGCGCACAAACAACTACCCGTACGGTTGCAGAACTTCTGGTCGACCAAAACCTTGAGAACAGGGGCGATGCCCCGGGAACCGACCACTTCCTTGCCACAGATGCGCCGGAGCGTTTTTCCCGCGTCGGGGAGCTCTTTTTCGGGCAACCAATTGAGGGAGCCCACGTCGAACTGGTTGACCTTCGTCCTTCAAACTAGGGTGTAACCCCGGTCCAATTACTTTATTCAAGTGGCTGAACTCTGACTCGCCTTCGCTTTTTCGGGAGAGGCGAATGGCACGATGATGGAGCGTGCCAGACCCCAGGTAATCAACTGGCGAGAGCAACGTCCATTGTATCGCGCAGTTCCCGCTTCATGAACTTGCCGGCGGCGTTGCGTGGAAGCGGGTCGGCCTGTATCCAGATGTAGCGTGGGATCTTGTAGGCGGCGAGTTTGGTTTTGCAGAAGGCACGAATTTCTTCTGAATAAACCGAAACACCCCTGGCGGGGACGATCACAGTACCCACCTCCTCCCCAAGCCGGTCGTCCGGCACACCGAACACAACACATTCCGCCACCGCGTCATGCTCGAAGATGGTGCTTTCGACTTCTGAGCAAAACACGTTTTCGCCCCCGCGCAGCACCATGTCTTTTGCCCGGTCAACGATAAAAATGAACCCATCCTCGTCGATCTTCACAATGTCACCGGTGTGGAGCCATCCATCCCGGATCGCTTCTGACGTTTCTGCTTCGCGGTTGAGGTATCCTTTGATGACTGGAGCACCCTTGACGCAAAACTCACCGGCTTCGCCCGGTGGAACTTCATTGCCATTTTCATCGACACACTTTGTCTCGAACACCGGCATCGCACGGCCTGCGCTTGCCGGTTTATCGACAAAATAATCGAAACCGATTGAGGTGATAATGCCGCTTGTTTCGGTCATGCCGTAGCCGGTTGCCGGGCGGGCTGTCTTGATGGTGGTATCCAGTTTACCAACCAGGTCCGGCTGGAGCTGTGCGCCGCCGCCTCCAATGGACAGCATGCTGGATGTGTCAGTTTTCGCAAAATCAGGATGTGCAATCACTTCACGCGACATAACGGGCACACCGCTTAAATGTGTGATTTTTTCTCTCTCGATTAGGCGAAGGGCTTCCCCTGCGTCCCAGCGGTACATGTGCACCAGCTTGCCGCCACTCATCGTTGCTGCATGGGCGACGCAATTGTTAGCAACCACATGGAAGAGGGGGGTTGCGACCAGTGCGGTCATTACTTTCGGCTCCGCAGTGCGGAACTCTGCCTCCGCGTCAGCGCCTTGGGCAAGTGCCAAACCAAGTCCTTGAACCTGGACAGAGAAGGCGAGGTTCAGGATGTTGTTAACGCATCCTCGGTGGGTGAGTTGCGCGCCTTTCGGGCGCCCCGTCGTGCCGGAAGTGTAGAAGATACACGCATCATCGTCTGGAGCGATGGTGACTTCCGGTATACCGGGGGCTGTCGCTTTCACTTCTGCCCACGGAACGACACCTTCTGTCCCCTTGAGTGCATCAGGAAGGCGCACGCCGGCTATCTTCATGTCCGGGAAGCCGCTTCGGACCTCCAGGAACCGTTCCAGCCGCTCTCCGTCGCAGATCAGAACTTTCGGGACTGAATCCTCCAGCCCGTATTTCATTTCATCCGGCACCCACCAGGCATTCATGCCAACAGCAACAGCACCAAGGGAAAGGATCGCCCAATAGGCCAACATCCATTCAGGATAGTTCCGCATGGCAATGGCGACGCGGTCATGTTGGCCGACACCTTGAGCAGTCAGCCAGGCCGCGATTGCATTCACTTCCTCATGGGCCTGGGTGAAAGTCCAGCGTTCATCCCGATAGACCAGGTAATCCTTATCGCCATGAGCGGCGCTCATCAGCCAAATGTCCCTCAGGCTGGCTGGTGCGTGTTTGAACGATTTGATGGTGCGGCCTAATGCTTCGATGGTCTTGACTTCGAACATTTGACCCGGCTGCGTTAGTTCGCTCCACGCAACATCCAATTCCTTGTACATAAGTAACAAGCCTTTCAGTGTTTGAAAATTGATCCCAACTTCCCCGCATGTTCCGCATCTTAGCAATCAGCCTGTAGAACAACTGGGTCACCGTCCTAGTTGCCGCGCCTGCGGTCCATCCAGTGCGCGTAGGCGACAATTGCGCAACCGGTCAGTAGCATGCTTGGTAAATAGAACAGGCCGGGCACAAGCATCCTCGGGTCTTGCAGGAAGATCATAATTATCACAATGGCCAGTCCAAAGTTTTGCAACCCGACTTCGAGCGCGATTGTTCGCCTTTGGTTTTCTGGTAACCGGCACATCGCAGCCAGGAAGAACCCGATGAGCACCATCGAGATATTTAGCAATACAGTCGCCCCCGCCGTCGCTCCGAGGGCATTCCGCATTACATCAAAATTTCCGACGACTAGGAAAACCGAAGGACCGAGGATGAACAAGAGGCCGAGTGAAAACAAAGAGAGCTTAACCTTGTCCCACGGGAAGTTGACCTTCGCGCGCGCCGCCATACCAACAGCTACGGGAAGCAGAGTAGTCGTCAATATGCTGAGTGAAGTGTCTATAACGGAGAGGCTAATATTGGTGCTTTGGTCACTGAAAACCACAACACTAAAACCGACGATTAGTGGCACAGTGATGAACGCCAGAGCCCCTGACACAGCCGTTAGTGAGATCGAAAGCGCCACGTCACCGCGGGCTAAAAAGCTAAATGCATTTGACGTAGCGCCACCTGGGCAGGCGGCGACGATCATCAAACCGATGGCCATAAAGGGAGGAAGATCAAAGAGTATAGCAATTAGATACGCCGCAACCGGGAGCAAGAACACCTGCCCCAACAACCCCACGGCTACGGGGAAAGGCCTACGGACAACGTTGAGGAAATCAGCAACCCTAACGCCCAACCCCATCGAAAACATCATTACAACGAGGCCAGCCAAAGCCACCATTGTGAAAGGAGAGTTATCCATTTACGTTTCCTGTTGTATCAATTTTGGAAATACACCGTCAAACCAGAGACCACCCGACTAGGCGTTTCCACGTTCCGCCGTCGGCCTACCATCTTCATAACCGAAGGTGCTGGCCATACCGCCAGACCCAACTAGCGTTTGCCCACCGTCGCACACCGCGAGCGTGCCGGTGATATATGATGCTGCCGGCGACGACAAAAACAGCGCGAGATCTGCGATATCGTCCTTAGTGCCGAACCTGCCAACCGGAATACGTTGCGTTGCCTTCGCCTCTGATTCAGGATCGGGTGCCAAACGCGCCATACCCTCGGTATCGGCAATGGGTCCGGGAACGATTGAATTTACGCGCACACCAAGCCCGCCCCACTCCACCGCCAATGTGCGGGTCAACATGTCAACACCTGCCTTCGCTGCGTTGACATGTGCCTGGTAAGGATAGGCAGTAAACGACTGCGGCGCAGAAATGTTGATCACTGAGGCCCCAGGCCTGCGAAGATGTGGGAAACCCTTCCGAAGTACATTATAGGTACCGATGACGTCGATATCGACGACAGCACGAAAGCCATTGTAGGAGATACTGTTAAATGGCGCGACAAAGTTGCCAGCGGCGCCGGAGACCAGGATATCAAATTCACCAAATGCATCGGCCGCCGTTTGCATAGCAGAACCAACACCCTCGTGATCACGGACATCTTGCGCGAGGCCCATCGCTTCGCCGCCAACAGCGCGGATGCCGGCAGCAGCAGCCTCTATTTTTTTAGGCGATCGGGACATGATTGCCACGCGAGCGCCGGCCAATGCGAAGCGGGTTGCAATTTGAAGATTGATGCCGGACGATGCCCCTGAAATAAAAGCAGTCTTGTCCTTCAAAAGATCGCTACGAAATGTCGACAAAATAGATACTCCTGTAAAATGCCAGAGCTGCATGGTTAAAAATTTTGTCAGCGCGGCTCATATTTCGGTGGCGTCACTAAACTGCGACGGCTGTGCCAGCCCTTAGCTGTTATTTGCGATATCTAATAGATACGAAGATTTGTTACGTGACGGAAAGACGCTGCGGTCCAAGCTGCGATCCAAACTCATCCGTTGCCTCAACCGCATAAACTCAATATCCCAGCTCAAAACTAATCTCCAAGTCATCCGCACCAACGGTAATCGATGCATCCTCAAAGCTTGGTGCCCCAAGCATTCCTCGGGCATCATTAGCAAAACCATATCCCTCCTGAGGAATACCTAGAGCATTGACTTCCATCTCTCCGTTAGCATTCGCATCATGAAAAGAATTCACCGCATAAACCCCCGGTTGGACGTCCTCGAATATGACAGTCACTGACCCCGGTATTGCCTGAACCTGCATGTGCCTATCAGCGCTGGACTCTTCAAGAGATTTCTCGCTCTCATAGAGGCCAACCATGACATACCCGTCAGATCCATTGACACTGGTGACAGTGACCTTCAAAGCGGCAGCCCCAGCCTGCGTCATGAAAGAAAACAACCCCACCATCAATGTCGATCCCAATGTAATTCTGTTCATTCGATATCCCCAATAAAGAACCGGCACCAGCGCAGGAGCCTTAAAAGATTCATAAAACATACGTCGTATATTATACGAGGCTGTACACTTGCAATACAAGGGAAAACTTCCTGCCTAATGCTATTGTTGGGAAAAATGGACCAGGCCAGCCCGCATTTTCTCCTAACTGTCCAGCTAGATTCCGGGTGGGCATTTCTCTCAGTAAACTGATGATATCTGCGTAATACTGGAGAGACTCCTAAACAATTTCCGGGAAGGTGCCGCGAAAATAACAATCATATTCTATTGCGGTCCACGCAAAGCGGAATTTGTTAGTCCGCTCGCCGTATTTCGGAAAACGGCCAGCTAGCGCCGTTTTCGCGAGAAGGGTGAGGTCAAATGGCAGTGAATCGGATGGCTTTCTAAGCCTACGACATCAGCCTGATCGCTCGTCGAGTTTTGGACTTGCGCTCAAGCATATTTGACACTTATACTTTATTATACAGCTTACGTTAAACTGGAATTTGAGTTACGTTATTGAAACTCTGAGGTGAAGTTAAGCTACCTGAGCAGACAGAAACAGGCGGCTCAACAGAAAACTAAACAAGGGGGAAACAATATGAATTTGGATAACCACTACATAAAGTCTGGGGCTCTGTGCGCCGCCCTATGGCTCGGTGCTGCCATCGCAAGTCCAGCGGCCTGGGCCCTTGATTGGAAAGTTGGCAAAGCCGACATCACAATCGACACCACGATTACAGTCGGCACTCAACTGCGCACCAGCAAGCAAGACTGCGCCCGCATTGCCGTAGGTAATGGCGGTTGTCTCACCGGCAACGGCGGCGCGGGGGTTGGCGCGAACATCAATTTTGACGATGGGAACATCAACTTTGGACAATGGGATGCCACATCTTTGTTGGCCAAAGCCATTGTCGAAATCGACGTTACTTATGAAAACCTTGGCGCTTTTGCCCGGGTCAGCTCTTTCTACGACTATATTGGTTCTAACCAAGCCGGGAGAACAACGACCCCCTTTGGTCGTCGCCAATTGGATGGCGCGTTTCGCGGAGATGATGGACTTAACGCGGCGTCCGACGACATTCGTCTTCTTGATGCCTTTGTTTATGGCAACTTCACAATTGCCGATCGTTACCCGGCGAGCGTCCGGCTTGGCAAGCAGGTTGTAAACTGGGGCGAGAGCCTTGCCATTCAGGGCGGCATCAATCAATTCAATGCACTTAACCTCAGGGCCCTTAGAACGCCCGGCGCTGAAATCAGAGACGCTTTGGTGCCAAATGAAATGGTTCACCTTTCCCTAGGCTTGCCGGCAAACTTCAGCGTTGAGGCGTGGTATGCTTTCAACTGGCGGGAAACCGAACTGGATCCGGTCGGCACCTTCTTCTCTGGCACTGATATTTTTGGCCCAGGTGGCACTTTTTTCAACATTCAATCGACGGTCCCTGAAAATGTGCTTCTGGCGGGTACTGCTCCGCATCTCCTCTTGAGATCCCCCGACGACGAGCCGAAAGACACGGGCCAATATGGCGTCCGGCTAGGCTATTATGCAGACTGGTTGAACGATGGCACGGTGCTGGGTCTCCACTTCGTCAACCAGCATTCCAAGCTGCCCTATTTGGAAATCTCCAACGGCCTGCCCCTCCTGTTTGGCGGCGCGGGTGGCCAAGCCTATCGGGCTGTATACCCGGAAGATATTGAGCTTTTCGGTGCAAGCTTTTCTACAACGATAGATGCTCTTCTTGGCGGCACCGCTTTCGCCGGTGAAATTTTGTACCAGCCCAACATGCCATTTGCCTTGTCGGGCGGTGAAACGCTCCTGGGACGTTGGGTCACGGCAGCCGCCTTTATTCCATTCGACGGTAACACGATAGCCTATGATCAGACACCTGGAGCTTTTGGTACCGGCTTTACCCGAACGGATGTCTTTTCCGGACAATTCTCTACAATCTCTGTTCTGCCACCCTCAGAGCCTATTGTAGACGCGCTCGGTGCTGACAGTCTCACTTTTGTCACCAACTGGGGTTTCCAGTCCCTGCCAAATGTCTCGTCAACTCAGCTCCGCGCGATGGCTGTCCCTCGCTCTGAGATACAGTCCCCCAACCCGGCTGTGGCTGCTTTTACCCCGTTTGCTGATGCCGCCAACCCGCTGTTGCACCCCGACAGTTTTTCGCAAGGCTACAGGCTGGTCGCGCGCCTTCGATACAACAGCGTTTTCAACACGAGCTGGACACTCGTACCTAGCATCCAGTTTGCCCATGACCTGGGAACAGCGGCTGGTCCGACCGGACCCGGCTTTTTGGACAATCGTAAAACGGTAACCCTGGGTCTTAACGGGTCATACCAAAATGAGTGGGAGGCAGAAATTCAATGGACCGCCTCACGCGGCAACAGCTTTCAAAACCTTAGAGACGATAAGGATTTTCTTTCCATCAGCATTTCGCGAGCATTTTGAGCGACTTCGCACACTGTCTTGGAACGAGAGGAACAAAAATGATATATTCGAAAACACTTAAAAATGCTCTGGCATGCGGGGCAATATTGGTGATAGCCAACCTAAGCACACCTGCTTTTGCAAAGGTTCCGGAAGCCCAGGTCAACCGGCTTGGAAATGACCTAACGCCCGTCGGGGCTGAAAAGGCGGGAGTGGGCATCATTCCCGCATGGACCGGGGGCCTTAGGGCAACGCCTGCCGACAATTTCAGCTTCGATCCCGAACGTCATCAGCCGAACCCCTACCCGGACGATAAAGTTCAATACACCATTGATCAGGAAAATATGTCGCAATACGACGCCATCCTGACCGAGGGGACCAAAGCGCTTCTATCCACCTATCCCACCTATAAGATGAATGTCTATCAAACTCGCCGTAGTTGTGGGTATCCGGATTTTGTCTACGCAGCCACTCGAAACAACGCAGAGACTGGCGAACTTGTAGACAGCGGAAGCGGTGTTGCTGATGCCATCATGGGTTTCCCGTTCCCAATACCCAATAATGCGCTTGAAATCGTCTGGAACCACACGTTGCGGTACCGGTCATTTAAGCTCACCCGCGAATCTGCGACAGCGGCGGTAACAGCCACCGGTGACTACACGTTATCAATTGTCAAAGACAAGGCGATGTTCCGTTGGTCGGACCCGACCATGTCGGTCGCTGCGGATCTGAACAATATCTCGTTTTACTACCTTGCAAACACGCTAGCGCCGGCGCGGGCAGCAGGAAACGTCACTCTGCTTCATGAGAGTTTGAACAGAACTGCCCATCCAAGGAAAGTTTGGCAATACAGTCCAGGAACCCGGCGGGTCCGACGCGCACCCAACGTTGCTTACGATAATCCCGGCGCCAATACCGATGGACTGTCAACGACCGATTCCTTTGACAGCTACAACGGAGCGCCAGACCGATATGACTGGACGGTCCTGGGCAAAAGTCCCCGTCTGGTTGTTAACAACTCATATATGGCGCGTGATGCTTCGTTTGAAGAATTTCTGCAACCTTCGCATGTGAATCAGGATGTTGTGCGGTATGAGCTTTCCCGAGTATGGCAAATCGAAGCCAACCTGATACCTGATACACGCCATATTTACTCGCGACGTGTGTATTCCCTTGATGAAGATTCGTGGCAGATCGTCGCCGGCGAGCTTTACGATACCAGAGGCGAACTCTGGCGGGTCCAGGAGGCTCATCAAACTCAATACTACGTGCCTGTACCCTTATGTGGCCGCCACACCGAGCTCGTCTATGATCTGTCCAGTGGACGTTATCTGGCAGCAACACTGGCAAATGGCGGCCGCCCCAATAATTTCGCAGCCGAGGAAGTTCAATCTCAACAATTCTCTCCGGCGACACTCGGACAAGAGGGGCGCCGTTAAAATCTCGTAGCCGACTTTCCCGGAAGCGATCTTCGTAACCGGAAAGTGTCCCTTAGTGGGTCGGTATCCTTGCTGTTTCGGGCTCCCTCCTCCCCGAGCAGCAAGGAAGCCCGGTCCGCTCGACTTCAGACCCAACAAAGTGGTGCCGTGCCTCAATCGCTTCCCCAGCCATTCTACTTCGTGATAGAAGGAAGGGACGAATTGGGCTTAGAAAATGAGCAATGAGAGGGTAGCTTGCGACCTAAATTAACAAAACACGAAATCACCACTTTTCGAGAACACCTGTGTGATGAGGCGCTGCAGATATATGTAGAACAAGGGTATGCCGCTCTCTCAATGAGAAGTCTGGCGAAAAGCATCGGCTGTTCGCCCATGGCGATTTACCGGTATTTTGAAGACAAAAACGAGATTGTCGCAACAATAAAAGCCAATGCGTTTCGACAGCTCTCGAATACGATAGAAGAGGCGCTAAAATCAGAGACCAGCAGCGTCCGCGCAAGATCACGCGCTGTCGGTGAAGCCTATATGAATTTCGCTTTTCAGAATCCGTCTACCTATCGGTTAATGTTTGAAATCTCACCGGCAGATCGCATGAAATATCCCGAACTCAAAAAACAGGCGCAACGGGCGAAAAGCCTTCTTCGAAAAAACACAGAAGACCTAGTCGATGCTGGGATACTGATTGGAGATCCTGAGCTTTTGAGCAACATCATTCAATCTGCTTGCCATGGTGTGGTTTCCCTAAAACTGGCCGGTCAATTCGTAGGAAAAACCGCTCATCTGGATGCCTTCGCCGGTATCTTCGACGCCATAATGGGCCACCACGGCAAGAAAAGACGCGTTCGTAGCAGAACATCATAATCCGTGAAAGCAACCTATTGCCGAAGCCGTGGCCGCGCTATCTGGCCCCTTGTTCGACGACAGAACCAACGCCCGTGCAACACTTGCTGCCTTGGCGTCTCCAGCAGGAGCCAAACGCTCTAGCCGTCACCGCCGTAATTGACCTGTGTGAGGTAGAGCCCATCGGGAGGAGCGACCGGCCCGCAGCGGGCGCGTTCTGTTGACGTCAACGCTGCCTTCATATCGGCCTGCGTCCATTTCCCCTCTCCGACATATTTGAGCGAGCCGACGAACGAGCGCACCTGATTGTGGAGGAAGGATCGGGCGCGACAGACGATTTCGATCTCTTCGCCATAACGCGAGACCCTGATCTCATCGAGGGTACGCAAAGGCGACTTTGCCTGACAATGGACGGAGCGGAAAGTTGTGAAATCATGTTTGCCCACCAGCACCTGTGCTGCATGGTGCATGGCGTCTGCGTCCAGTGGTACAGGCACTGCCCAGACCTGCCCACGGTCCAGGGTCAGGGGGGCGCGACGATTGATGATGCGATAGAGATAGTGCCGCCTTGTTGCGTCAAACCGGGCATGAAAATCGTCGGCCACTGTTTCCGCCGCAACGATTGCAATCGGGTGGGGCTTTAGGTGGAAATTTACGGCATCGCGCACCCTGTCTGCGGTGTCGCCGCGCTCCAGGTCCACATGCGCCACCTGTCCCAGTGCGTGCACGCCTGCGTCCGTGCGCCCGGCCGCCACGAGGGCCGCCTTTTCCCCGCAATAGCTGTGAAGAGCGCGGGTTACAGCATCCTGCACAGCGCCCCCGTCCGCCTGGGTCTGCCAGCCATTGTAGGGGCCGCCGTCATATTCGATGGTGAGTTTGTATCGGGTCATCAGGCAAGTGTCTCGCCAGAGGAGAGCGACAGGCCGCGCAGAAAGTCTGCGGCCTGCACACGGGCCTTGCCGGCACGTTGGACTTCCAGCAAACGCAAGGCACCCCTGCCACATGCGATGGTGAGGGCATCGTCCAGAAGCGTTCCGGGCGCGCCTGTCCCAGGCACCGGCGTGGCACGCAGCACCTTGACCCGTTCGGTTTTGCCCTTGCGCTGCATCTCGAAATACGCGCCGGGGAAAGGAGACAGGCCGCGAATGTGACAGTCCAGCTCAGTCGCCGGGCGGCCCCAGTCGATCCGCGCCTCGGCCTTGTTGATTTTGCTGGCGTAGGTGACGCCTTCCTCCGATTGCGCACTCGCCACCAGCCCACCGCCTGCCAGAGCCTCCACCGTTTGCACCATCAGCGGTGCGCCGACAGCCGCCAGCTCATCATGCAGGCTTTCAGCCGTTGTGGTGTCGGTGATGGGAACCGTCGCGGTGCCCAGAACCGGGCCGGTATCAAGGCCCTCATCCATCTGCATAATCATCACGCCGGACTGTGCGTCCCCGGCCATGATGGCGCGCTGAATGGGGGCGGCCCCGCGCCAGCGCGGCAACAGGGAGGCATGCATGTTGAGGCAGCCCAGGCGCGGCGCTTCAAGGACGGGTCCAGGCAGCAAAAGCCCGTAGGCCACCACGATGGCTGCATCAAGGTTCAGGTCTGCAAAGGCACGATGTTCTTCCGGCGATTTCAGGCTCACCGGTGTGCGGACCTCGATCCCCCGGGCCTCGGCAAACTTCTGGACCGGGGACTTTTGAAGCTCCAGGCCGCGACCGGCTTTACGCGGTGGCTGGCTGTAGGCCGCCACAATCTCGTGACCAGCCTCAACAAGGGCCGCCAAGACGTTCACGGAAATAACAGGTGTGCCCATAAAGGCCAGCCGGAGTGGGGATTTTTCTGTCATAAGCAAAGAGGTAGCCCGGCGAGACCCGGTCAGGCCAGTTCTTTCTCGCGAAGACGACGTTCTTTCCGCAGGCGCTTGAGAACACGGTCACGTTTCAGCTTGGAAATATGGTCGATAAACAGCACCCCTTCCAGATGGTCCAGTTCGTGCTGAATGCAGGTGGCCAGCATTTCCTCGCAGTCGCGTTCCCGGGTTTTTCCCTGGTAATCGAGGTAGCGCAGGCGGCACCTGGCGGGTCGTTCCAGTTCCTCGTAGAAATCGGGAACGGACAGACACCCTTCCTCGTACACCCTGACCTCGCTGTCATCGACGGACAGGATTTCAGGATTAACGAAATAAAGCGGCTGGGGCTCTTCCCCCTCGCCTGCAAGGTCCATCACGATAACCCGCACCGGCACACCGACCTGAATGGCGGCAAGGCCGATGCCGGGGGCCGCATACATGGTCTCCAGCATATCGTCCATCAGCGCACGCAGGGCGTCATCCACCTGACTTACAGATGTTGAGACCTGTTTCAGACGTTTATCAGGCGCGATGATGATGGGTCGGATTGCCATAAGCACGAGATAGGCCGGCGGAGCTGCGCCGTCAAGTCCGCCGACATGGCCCCTGCATCCCCCCTCGGTCTCAACAACTCGCCCCTCAAATGATATGGCCTGCCCCTTAAGTGCCGGTCAAACTCCGCTGAGGGGCGATTTGCGCTATGGTGGGGAACTTTTGATCTGGATGGTGCTTGATGGACCCGATTATCATTACTGTTGCGGCGGGCATCGCCCTCGTTCTCGCCCTCGTTCTGGGGTTTGTTCTGGCACGAACCGTTGGAGCACGCTCACCTTCTTCCGCTGACGTAGAAAAACAGGCCAGTTTTGAACGTCAGGTCGCGTCCATGCTTGACGTGCAAAACCAACTGGCAGGCCGCATCGCGACCATGCAGGAGGGCCAGACGACAAGCCAGCAGGCGCTTAACCAGTCCTTGAACGAACGCCTCGACGCGGTGAGCCAGCGGCTCAACCATGCCTTGAGCGAAAACACGCAGAAAACCTCTCATACGCTGAACGAGCGGCTCGACAAAGTGACCCAGCAAATGGGCAAGACGCTGACCGAGACCTCGCAGAAGAACCGGGAGCAACTGGGCGAACAGTTGGGGCTCTTAAACACCCGACTTGCCCTCATTGCCGAAGCGCAAAAGAAGCTGGACGGGCTGACCACGGAAGTCGTGGGCCTGCAAGAAGTATTGGGCAACAAGCAGGCGCGCGGCGCGTTTGGGGAAATCCAGCTCCATGATCTGGTCACAACCGCGCTGCCACCTTCCGCCTATGAGTTTCAGGCCACGCTTTCCAATGGCAGACGCCCCGACTGCCTTATCAAGCTCCCCAATCCGCCGGGCTCTATCGCGGTGGATTCCAAGTTTCCTCTGGACAGTTACCGGCGGCTGGTCGATGCCCCGGACGAAACCGCAAAAGTGCAGGCAGCACGGGCGCTGCGCGCAGATGTGCGCAAACACATTGAAGACATTGCTGCGAGATATATTATTCCGGGCGAAACGGCTGAATCCGCCCTCATGTTTCTGCCCTCCGAGGCCGTCTACGCCGAGCTTCATGCACGCTTCAGTGATGTCGTGGAACAAGGATACCGGGCGCGGGTCTGGATTGTGTCTCCCACCACCTTGATGGCGACGCTCAACACGGTGCGCGCGGTGCTCAAGGATGCACAGATGCGTGAACAGGCACATGTTATTCAGGCGGAAGTGGGCAAGCTGCTGGAGGATGTCGGACGGCTTGGCACCCGTGTCGAGAAACTCAGGGGGCATTTTGCCAGCGCTGAGAAAGATATCCGCGACATCGAAACATCGACGTCAAAAATAGTGCGCAAAGGCGAGCGTATTGCCGAGGTCGAACTGGAAGACCCGGCACAGTTATCCTCGCCCGCCAAAGCGACGCTACAATCAGAACAAACAGGCAAACAGCAGGACCTGCTTGCCAGCGAATAGGTCAACGGGGGAATTATTGATGGAAGCCATTGAAGAAATTGTGAGAACGGTCAACGGGATCGTTTGGGGGCCGCCCATGTTGATCCTGATCGGCGCAACGGGCGCCTTTCTTATGGCCGGGCTACAGCTCATGCCGCTGCGCAAAATAGTCTACGGCTTCAAGCTGCTGCTTTCCCCCTCGGGGCCAGGCGAGGGCGAAATCCCCCCCTTCAAGGCACTGATGACGGCCCTGTCGGCCACGGTGGGCACGGGTAACATTGCCGGGGTTGCCACGGCGATTTTTCTTGGTGGTCCGGGTGCGATTTTCTATATGTGGCTGATTGCGTTTATCGGCATGGCGACAAAATATGCCGAGGCGGTGTGCGCCGTGACATTCCGCGAAACAGATGCCAACGGAAATTATGTCGGGGGGCCGATGTATTACCTCAGAAATGGCGTTGGGAAAAAATACCCCACGCTGGGAAAGGTGCTGGCCCCGCTGTTCGCCCTGTTTGCCGCCGTTGCTGCGTTTGGTATTGGCAACGGGGTGCAGGCCAACTCGGTCGCTGCTGCCATGAATTCCAGCTTTGGCGTTTCCCACATCACCACGGGCCTTGTCATGATGGTGATTGTGGCCGCTGTTCTGCTGGGCGGCATTCGCCGGATCGCAGATGTGGCGGGCGCGCTCGTGCCGCTCATGATTGTGCTTTATGTGGGGGCAGCTCTTGTGGTGTTGGTGATAAATTCAGCCGCCATTCCAGACGCATTTGCGCTCATTTTTCACCATGCTTTTGAGCCTGCCTCGGCGGCAGGTGGGTTTGCCGGTGCGGCGGTGGCAGCCGCCATCCGGTTTGGGGTTGCGCGTGGTGTGTTTTCCAATGAAGCAGGGCTCGGCTCTGCCGCCATTGCACACGCGGCTGCAAAGACCAACAGCCCGGTGCGGCAAGGGCATATTGCCATGCTTGGCACGTTCATAGACACGATCATTGTGTGCACCATGACGGCTCTTGTCATCATCACCTCAGGTCTGTGGACATCGGGGGAAACAGGCGCAACGCTCACCAGTTCAAGTTTCGCGTTGGCCATTCCCGGGGGCGCCGAAATTGTGTCGGTGGCGCTGGCGGTGTTCGCCTTTACGACCATTCTGGGCTGGTCGTATTACGGCGAGCGCTCTGTGCAGTACCTTCTAGGTGAGCGCGCGATCCTGCCCTACCGGGTGCTCTGGATTGTCGCCATTCCCATTGGGGCCACTCTCAATCTCGGGTTCATCTGGCTTTTGGCAGATACGCTCAATGCCATGATGGCCATTCCGAACCTGATCGGGCTTATCATTCTTGGGCCGATGGTTTTCCGGGCGACAAAGAACTACTGGGAGAAGAAAAATGCCAGTTCCCAAAGCGGCGACTAGAAAGTGGTTTTATCTGCTTGCGACAGTGGCAGGCACGCTTCTGGTCGGTGTCTCGTGTGGACTGCCTATGTTTCTCTATCTGCGGGAAGCAAGGTTGGAACGGATGAAGGGCATGGCAGTTGACCAGATAGCTTAAACCGGACGCCGGGACTTCATGGCGGCGGCTAGCGTGCCATCATCCAGATAGTCCAGCTCACCGCCCACAGGCACACCGTGAGCCAGGCGGGTGACGGCGACATTGGCTGTGGCCAGGCGGTCCGTGATGTAGTGTGCGGTTGTCTGACCATCGACCGTGGCATTGGTGGCAAGGATAATTTCCCTGACCGCTTCGTCCGAAGCGCGCTCAACAAGGGCGGCGATGGTGAGGTCTTCAGGTCCGATGCCATCCAGCGCCGACAATGTTCCGCCCAAAACGTGATAGCGCCCTTTATGTGCCCCTGCACGCTCCAGCGCCCACAGGTCCCCCACGTCCTCCACCACGCAAAGGCTTGCAGGTTCTCGGCGCGGATCACGGCAGATGGTGCAGGGGTCCTGCGTGTCCACATTGCCGCAGGTGGTGCAGATCACAGCTTTCTCGGCGGCATCCGCCATGGCAACGGCCAAAGGCTCTAGAAGAGTCTGCTTTTTCTTCACCAGATGAAGTACGGCACGCCGCGCCGACCTTGGCCCAAGACCCGGCAATTTTGCGAGCAACTGGATCAGGCGCTCAATCTCCGGGCCACTGAGGGTCGTACTCATGCAAAAATCACTATCTTCAAAGTCCGAAATTCATGCCGGGAGGGAGCGGCAAACCACCGGTCAGGTCTTTCATGCGCTCAGCGACCAACTTCTCCATTTTGGATTTGGCATCGTTGAAGGCCGCCACAATCAGGTCTTCGAGGATTTCTGCTTCCTCCGGCTTTGCAAGACTTGGATCAACATGGATGCGCCGCGCAACGCCGCGCCCTGAAAGGGTTACCCTCACGAGACCCGCGCCTGCAACACCTTCGACCTCCGCTCCTTCAAGCTCGGCCTGCATTGTGGCCATCTTTTCCTGAAGGCCGCGCGCTTGTTGCATAATGTCACCCAGATTTTTCACAAGCTCTCCTCATCTCGCGTGCTCTCGCCTTCTGCGGGAGAGGGTCCCAACAGTTCCGGCTCCGCGATGTTTTTGATTTCCGCCCCGGGAAATGTTTCCAGGGCTGCTTTTACCAACGGGTCGCGCGCCATCTCTTCGCGCAGTTCGTCCTGCCGGGATTTTTTTTGCTGGTGCACGGTCGGCGCGCCCTGCGCCGCTGAAATGGACACCAACCAGCGCTCGCCGGTCCACTGTTTCAAACGTTCTGCAAGAAGTGCCGCGAGGGAATTATTCCCGTCTACAATATTGACCTCGATCCGGCCTTTTTCAAAATGAACAAGACGCAGCCCGGCTTCCATCATGTGGGCCAACCTGATGTCGCGTATGGACTTGGCATAGTCAATCACATCGGCGTAACTGTGAAAGACCGGCGCGGCTCTTGCCTCCACAACCTCCTGAGGTGTTTCCCGGGGTGCCATATGGGGGGCACTGAGCGCCTGAACACTGCCTCCGCCTGCCGTCTGGACAATCTTTGCACCTGCCGTGGGAGCCCCTCCAGCAGAAGTGCCTCCGGTAGCCGTCCCTGACCGGGGAGCCTGACTGGTGGAGACAGGCGCATCTTTAAGCTTCGCCAGCAGCTCTTCAGGCGAAGGCTGATCTGCCACATATGCCAACCGCACCAGTACCATTTCTGCTGCCGCAATGGGCTTGGCGGCGTTTTGAACTTCCTCTATCCCCTTAAGGAGCATTTGCCAGGTTCGCGAAAGCACACGTACCGGCAGGCTCTTTGCCATCTCCTGCCCCCGGACACGCTCAGTCTCGGTGGCCGCCAGATCATCGACTGCACTTGCCGCCAGCTTCAGCCGCGTCAGCCAATGGGTCAGTTCGGCAAGGTCTCCCAGCACAACCGCCGGGTCAGCGCCGGCATTATACTGGTCACGCAGTTCGGCCATGGCGCCCGCAATGTCCCCCTTCATCAGAAGGTCAAAAAGATCAAACACCCGCGCTCTGTCTGCCAGGCCCAGCATGTCACGTATACCGGCCTCGCCGATGGTTCCCGCCCCGTGCGCAATCGCCTGATCCAGCAGCGACAGACCATCGCGCGCAGACCCTTCAGCCGCACGCGCCAGCATTGCCAGCGCCGCATCGTCGATGGTCACGCCTTCCTTGTCCGATACTTTCTTCAGCAGGCCTGACAGTTCCTGAGAGCCAAGGCGGCGCAGGTCAAAACGCTGACAGCGGGAAAGCACCGTTACCGGCACTTTGCGAATTTCTGTCGTGGCAAAAATAAATTTCACATGTTCCGGCGGCTCTTCCAGTGTCTTCAGAAGACCGTTAAATGCCGCCTTTGAGAGCATGTGCACTTCGTCAATGATATAGACTTTGTAGCGCGCCGCTGCCGGTCTGTAGCGAACACTTTCAATGATCTCGCGAATATCATCAATGCCGGTGCGCGAGGCCGCGTCCATCTCCAACACATCCTGGTGCCGCGACGCCATGATGGCCTCGCAATGTATCCCAAAATCATGCAGCTCAATGGTGGGTGTGTCGTTCTCCCCATTGGTGTAGTTGAGGGCACGGGCAAGAATACGCGCCGTTGTGGTTTTACCCACCCCGCGCACCCCCGTCAGCATAAAGGCATGGGCGATCCGGCCGCTCTTGAAGGCGTTGGAGAGAGTGCGCACCATAGCCTCCTGCCCCACCAGATCCTCAAAGGTTGTGGGGCGATACTTGCGCGCCAGAACACGGTAGCCGGTACCCGAGGCATTGTTGCGCGCGCCCGGCGTTTCATCCCCTAAAAGGCCAAAACCCGGCTCGGGTGCGTTGTCGGCGCTGTCATCCATGCATGTCGCTCCGCCGGAGAAATGAGGTGGGAGGCTGGAACAGAGACCCGAGCTGGGCTCGTTACGGCTGCTTCCTTCCGGATCTGACCGGGTTGGCGAGAAACTCGTCCACCGCCAACCTCCCAACCACACTATATCAGGGTTTGCGCCTAAAATGGCAAGTGATCTTGGGTGTCTTGCCGCCGGATTTATGACGCGATCCTTGCAATCTGGGCCGACTGTGGCACCTTGCCGCCATCAATTTTGCTGAATTTTCCATTACATTGGAGGCGAGGCCCATGGCTCTGGAGGCCAATCCTAACATTTTTGCCAATAACCCGCTCGACCGGGCGGGCCACCACCGCACCGACCCTGCATGGCTGGCCCAGCGGCTGGCCGACCCGACAAGCCTGTGTGTGCCGCTGTGGCGGCTAAAGCCGCTGGTATTGCCAGAGGTACAAAAGGGGGCGGGCAAAGATGTCGGCTGGATGCCGGTCGATCTGGTCAGATCAGCGGCTCCAGGAGGCGCTTTCATTTTTCTTGGCATCAACAAACGGGGCAAGGCGCTTTTTGCGCACGATATTTCAAGCCTGAAAGACCCGGAAAACGACGGCCCCCTCAAGGGGCTTGGCGGATTTGAGGACCTGCGCGCGGTTGGCATGACTGGGGCGCTGCCGCCCGGCGAGCTGGCCATTCTCGCCCAGGCCAAAGCCATGCTGGACTGGCACGCACGCCACGGCCATTGCGCGGTCTGCGGTGCTGCGACCGAAATGGCCGAGGCGGGCTATAAACGCGCCTGCCCGTCGTGCAAGGCTGAACATTTTCCGCGCACCGACCCGGTGGTCATTATGCTTGCCACCCTTGGCGACAAGGCGTTTCTGGGGCGCCAGAAAATCTTCCCCAAAGACATGTACTCCACCCTTGCCGGTTTTATTGAGCCTGGCGAAAGCATTGAAGAAGCCGTGGCCCGCGAGCTGGACGAAGAAGCCGGGCTTTCCATCAACTCCGTGCGCTACCATTCAACCCAGCCCTGGCCCTTCCCCTCCAGCCTGATGATCGGCTGCATTGCAGAAGCGGCGGGCGAAGAGTTTGAAATTGATGGGGTTGAACTGTCGGAAGGACGCTGGTTTACCCGCGACGAGCTGGCCGTCGCACTCGCAGACAAAGGGCTGGCCAACAAAGACGGAGGCTTCTTTGTGCCACCTTCCTTCGCCATCGCCCACCATCTTGTAAAAGCATTTGTGGAGAGATGGTAGAATGGAAGCCGTCCTAATCCTTCACCGTGATCGGCATGTCGGCACGGAAGGGGCTTGATTTATAGACGCCCAAAATCTTCAGCTCGGAGCAGAAGAACTGAAGTTCCTCAAGTGCCAGCCGCACGTTGCGGGATGAAGGATGGCCCTCAACGTCTGCATAGAACTGGGTCGCGTTGAACGATCCGCCCACCTGATAGCTTTCCAGCTTGGTCATGTTGACGCCGTTGGTGGCAAACCCGCCCATGGCTTTGTAAAGTGCTGCAGGCACATTGCGCACCTTGAAGATGAAGCTGGTGATGACCGGCGCATCTTCAGGTTCGGCATCGTCGGGCTCTGCCGCCATGATGATGAAGCGGGTTGTGTTGTGCGCCGCATCTTCCACATCACGTTTGAGAATATCGAGACCGTAGATTTCGGCAGCAAGAACCGGGGCCAGTGCACCGCGCGTCACATCCCCGGCCTCGGCAATCTGGCGGGCGGAGCCTGCGGTGTCGGCGCCGACAACCGCACGCACTTTCATCTCTGCGATGAGTTTTCGGCACTGGCCGAGCGCCATGACGTGAGACTGCACGCTTTTCAGGCCCTCAAGGGTCGCGCCCTTCACACCTAGAAGCTGAAAGCGGATAGGCAGGAAATGCTCCCCTATTATATAAAGGCCGGACCCTGGCAAAAGGTGGTGAATGTCCGCAACACGGCCCGCAACCGAGTTTTCAATCGGGATCATCGCAAGGCGCGCCTCGCCCTCCTTTACCGCTGCAAAGGCTTCTTCAAAAGTATCGCAGGGGCGCGCCACCATGTCGCGAAAGGCGGCCTTGCAGGCAATGTGCGAGTTCGCACCGGGTTCCCCCTGAAAGACGATAGTGTTTGGGGGGATGCTTTCAGCAACCGTTGACGATGTATCGCTACCCATGAGATCAGCGGCGATGCCGCCCTTTCTTTAGTCTTAAAGTTTCACGCACCCGGACGGAAAAGCTATGCGCCGCCAAGTGCCGCCCGCGCTTTTTCCAGATCGGCGGGAGTATCGACACCGAGCGGAACAGTGTCAACGAGTGCTGCATCAATGCGCATGCCTGCCTCCAGCGCCCGCAATTGCTCCAGTTTTTCCCGCAGCTCCAAAGGGGACGGGGGTAATGCCACAAAGCGGGCAAGCGCCTCGCGCCGGTATCCATAGAGACCGATGTGATGGTAGAGAGGCCCCTCGTTCGCAGGTGCGGTCGCTCTGGTAAAATACAGGGCACGGCCTGCGCGTTCGCCCGGCGCTAACGCCATGACAGCCTTCACCACATTGGGATTTGTGCGTTCGCGCGGATCCGTTATTTCCGCCACCAGAGTTGAAATGTCTGCCGGGGTGGCCTCCAGCACATCGAGTGCCGCCTTGATGATGCGAGGATCGAGGGTCGGCAGGTCGCCCTGCACGTTCAACACCACATCGTGGGCCCTACCCGGATCAACGGCCTCAAGTGCCTGAAAAATGCGGTCCGACCCGGACGGCAGGCCGGGATCGGTCAAGACGGCCTCGCCGCCGGCTTTTTCCACCGCGTGGACGATTTCAGCTTCCGCCGCAGCGACCACGACCCGACCAATCCCGGCCTCCGTCGCGCGGCGCATGACCTGAACAATCATCGGGACCCCCGCAATATCGGCAAGCGGTTTGTCCGGCAGCCGGGTGGAGGCCAGCCGGGCGGGAATAAGAATGATAGGTGAAACAGTCATGGAATGGATCAGTCGTCAGAGGGTTTCAACAGCGATTCGCCTGTTTCCTGTCCATTTTTCGGACAAAATCGGGACAAGACGGGAGCAGCCCCCCCCCAGAACGCCCCAGAACGGGGCGGCAGAGCGTCGCAGGGGATAAGCTTTTATACGGGTTGCGGCAGGCTGGTGGAAGCGGGTAATCTGCGCGCCAACCAGCGGGTGGGGGCCCTTCGCAGGATATTTCCCCGTTCGCCAGGAACCTGACTAGACCAGACCACCAAAGACCCTCGGGACCGGAGCCGCATTACCTATGAATAGTTTTGAATTCAACAAAATTGCAGGCGCATTCCTGTTTTCACTGTTGCTCATCATTGGCGTGCAGAACCTCTCGTCGATACTCTATTCAACCGAGGATGCGCACCCGCTCTCCTATCCAGTTGAAGTGGTGGAAGCAGGGGCTGATGGCGACAGCGCTGCGCCCGTAGAGGCAGGCCCGACCCTGGCGCAACTGCTGGCAGGTGCCGATATTGCCAAAGGTGAAAGGGTCGCAAAGAAGTGCGCGGCCTGTCACACATTCGATGACGGCGGAGCGGACAAAATTGGTCCCAACCTTTATGGCATTGTCGGCGGCCCGACAGCGCATGTCGCCAGCTTTAACTATTCCAGCCCAATGGACGCGCTTGGAGGGAACTGGGGCTTTGAACAGCTTGATGCCTTTTTTGAAAAACCAAGTGCCTATGTGTCTGGAACATCTATGTCGTTTGCGGGACTTCGCAAGCCAGCCGACCGGGCAAACCTTCTGGCCTATCTGAATTCGCTGGGTTCCAACATACCCCTCCCAGCCGTTGAGGTGCCAGACATTGAGGTGCCAGACGTTGAAGTCCCTTCTGAATAAGACCTGAGGCGCGGACACTGGAAGTTTGCAAAAAGGCGTCTGGCTGCGGCCCGGTGCCTTTTTGCGTATAGCCGCCCTCTCACCTTGGCACTTTGCCTTCAGATACTTTAGGCTGGCTCTCAGTGTGGACACAATTCCCCCGTCGAATGAGGGTTCTGGTTGTGTCGTTCCATGGGAGGTAACGGGTAGTGTTAATGATGCAAAGTGTGATGGCCAAACGAAGCATGATCGCTTTTTTAGGTATTCTCCTCAGTGCCAGCCCCACCCTTGCCGATGAAGAGCGCCACGGCCTCTCGCTTTTTGGCTCGCTCGCCTACCCCCAGGGCTTCGAGCGCTTTGACTACGTCAATCCAGACGCCCCAAAGGGAGGAACGCTCCGCTACGGCCAGATCGGCAGCTTTGACAGTCTCAACCCTTTCATTGTGAAGGGACGGGCGGCGGCGGGCAGCAGCACTCTCCTCTATGACACACTGCTTTTCAGCTCTCTTGATGAGGCGGGGAGCGAGTATGGTCTGCTGGCAGAGACCGTCTCCCATCCAACAGACTATTCCTCCGTCACTTTTACGCTGCGCCCGACAGCGCGCTGGCACGATGGAAAACGGGTGACACCGGAAGATGTGATCTGGACGTTTGAAACGCTGACAGCCAACCTGCCTTTCTACAACGCCTATTACGCGGATGTGGACAGTGTCGAAAAACTCTCCCCGCTCAAGGTCCGGTTCAATTTTGCCATTTCCAACAACCGGGAACTTCCGCTCATTGTTGGCCAGCTACCTATCCTTCCCAAGCACTATTGGGAGGACCGGGATTTCTCCGAGACCACGCTTGAGCCCCCCCTTGGAAGTGGCCCGTACCGTATTTCGGAAGTCGATGCCCCCAGCTCGGTTAGCTATGAGCGCGTCGATGACTATTGGGGCGCTACGCTCAACGTCAATATCGGTTCTCATAACTTTGACCGTATCCGCTTTGTCTATTTTGGTGACAATACGATTGCGCTGGAAGCCTTTAAGGGCAATCGCCTTGATGTCCGTTTTGAAAACTCCGCCAAGGACTGGGCGACGGCTTATGGTTTTCCCGCCGTTGACGAGGGACGGGTGCGGCTCGCGCAAATACGCACTCTCAACCCTGAGCCCATGCAGGGTTTTGTGATGAACCTCCGGCGCGACAGGTTTTCCGATGTCCGCGTGCGCGAAGCGCTCACACTTGCCTTTGATTTTGAATGGGCCAACAAGACGCTTTTCTACGATCAGTATGCACGCACTGACAGCTATTTTGACAATTCCGAACTGTCCTCCCGCAGTGTGCCGGAGAGCGACGAACTGGCCCTGCTGGAACCGTTTCGCGCCCAGCTCCCCGATGCGCTGTTCACACGAGCCTATGCCAACCCTGCAACCGATGGCAGCGGCAGCAATCGCAGTAACCTGAGGGCGGCCACGGCCCTGCTGAAAGAGGCGGGCTGGGGCGTAGACGGGGATGGCACCCTCGTCCACACGGAGACAGGCGAAGCGTTCACGATTGAATTTCTGCTGGTGTCGCCATCGTTTGAACGGGTTGTGCAGCCCTATCTGCAATCGCTGAAGATACTTGGTATTACCGGTTCCATCCGCATTGTGGATACATCGCAATATCAGAACCGTCTCGACGAATTTGATTTCGATGTGGTGGTCGGCTCATTTGCGCAATCCCTGTCTCCGGGAAATGAACAACGTGAATATTGGGGGTGTGCTGCGGCCGACCAAAGAGGGGGCCGCAATACGGTCGGGATTTGCGATCCGGTTGTTGAAGCCCTGATCGACGCCGTGATTTTTGCCCAGGACCGAGGTGCGCTTGTCACCGCGACCCGCGCGCTCGACCGGGTGCTGTTGTGGCGCTACTACGTCGTACCGCAATGGCATATTCCCTACGTTCGGGCTGCCATATGGGACCGGATTGCCTACCCCGAACCCACACCGGGCTTTAGCTATGGCTTTCCCGCGATCTGGTGGCATACGGGCGAGGAAGGTGGGGGAGAAACAAGCCACAGCAATGGGGGCCCTAACTGATGGGCGGGGTTCGCACCGCCTTAGCGGCAGCGTGTTTCTGCCTCGCGCTTCCCCTCTCCGCTCAGGCTGAGCCTTCTCACGGTCTGTCGATTTTCGGAGCCCTCAAGTATGAGCCGGGATTTGCGCATTTTTCCTACGTCAACCCGGAAGCGCCGAAAGGCGGTACATTTTCCCAGGTGGGAGCCGGCTGGATATTCAACCAGTCACCGCTTACCTTTGACAGCCTCAACAGCTACATCCTGAAGGGGAATGGCGCGATGGGGGCAGAGCTTACCTTTGATACGCTGATGGCGCGCGCGGGCGACGAGCCTGATGCCATCTACGGCCTGGTTGCCAGAACCGCTGAGATCTCCGACGACGGGAACAGCGTTACATTTGAACTACGCCCGGAGGCGCGTTTTCATGATGGCACGCCGCTTACCGCAGAAGATGTCGCCTTCTCATTGCTGCTGCTGAAGAGCGAGGGACACCCGCTAATCTCGCAGTCGATCCGCGAGGTGGCAGGTGCTGAAGCGCTTGATGCGTCCACGCTCAAAATTACTTTCACTGGCGACCACACCCGCGACCTGCCGCTTCTCATTGCGCAACTACCGATCTTCTCCAAGGCCTATTACACGGCCCATGCTTTTGGCGAAACCACACTTGAGCCGCCACTGGGCAGCGGCCCTTACCGGGTGGCGCGTTTTGAGCAGGGGCGGTTTATTGAATATGAACGGGTGAACGATTATTGGGCGCGCGACCTCAACGTCAATGTGGGGCGCTGGAATTTCGACACGCTTCGCTATGAGTTTTACCGGGATCGTACTGCGCAGTTTGAGGCTTTCAAGGCCGGTGAATATCTGTTCCGCGAGGAGTTCACCTCTAAAGTCTGGGCGCGGGAATATAATTTCCCGGCGATTGAAGAGGGGCGCGTGGTGTTGCTCACCACCCGCGATGATACGCCTTCCGGGGCGCAGGGCTGGTTTCTCAACACGCGGCGGGCGCAGTTCAGCGACGTGCGGGTTCGCGAAGCCATTGGCCTGGCCTTTGATTTTGAGTGGACCAACCGCAATCATTTTCACAATCTCTACGCACGCACGGGCAGTTATTTTGAAAACTCGGTCATGCGCGCAAATGGCCCGCCGCCACCGGAAGAACTGGCATTGCTTGAGCCCTTCCGCGACACGCTCTCTCACCGTGTTTTCGGACCGGCCATCGAGCCACCAGTTTCCAATGGATCGGGCAAGGACCGCAGACTTTTGCTGAGAGCAGGCGCACTGCTGGACGAGGCCGGGTGGCACATTGTTGAGGGCAAACGCCGCAATGGGGAGGGCGAAGCTCTCACGGTTGAATTTCTCAACGACAGTCCGACTTTTGAGCGGGTCATTTCGGCTTTTCAGGCCAACCTTGTGCAACTGGGTATTGAGGCCCGCATCAAACCGGTCAATTCGGCTGAGTTTCAGGAGCGGGTAAAGACATTTGATTTTGACATTATGACCCGGCGTTTCTCGGTCGCCGCGACCCCTGGCGTTGAGGTCCGAAACTACTGGAGTTCACAGACGGCCGATCTGCCGGGTAGTTCAAACCTGTCGGGCATTGCAAGCCCTGCGATTGACGCATTGGCTGAAAAAGTGATTACGGCGACCACACGCGAAGAACAGGTAGTGGCGGCTCGGGCACTGGACAGGGTTTTGCG
>CAZNLO010000029.1:0-15341 GCA_964573935.1 uncultured Parvibaculum sp.
TGGGCGGTATGGGCGGCATGATGTAATCATGGCGTCTGGGCACCCAGCCCAAACGAAATAACGACAACTCAGGTCAACTGAGGCGTCAAACGGAACCCGGTCCTTGCGTATCTAGGACCGGGTTTTTTTGTGACTTCAATATACTCTCTCGCTTATGTAAGAAATCTGCGAGTAACAAGAAGGGATATGAGGGATATAGCTCCGGACCGGTCTGAACCAGGTTTGGGGTAGAGAACGAATATACCTCTTCTGACTATCGTCAGGCAGGCGCCATCATTCGTTCATTCTTGCGGTGGGCTACGTACTGCCACACCAATGCGGTTCCCCAAAGTAATTCCGTTATGATGAATACGGACAGCATCATTGTGACACCCCAGAAGCTCACATATAGAAACATGAGAAAGGCAAAATAGTACCGCAAAAGTCCATCGCACAGGCAGAGCAGCGGTTGCTCCCGCCAGACAATACGAAGCGTTGACCACATGATCGCAAAGCCGCCGAACATATTCAGGAAAAGCAGGTGCATAGGCTCGAAGACCGGGAAACTTCCAACGGACCCGAACAGTTCGTGCACAAATTGCAAGTTTACGCTTAGGTGAATGGCCGCCAGAATAGGGAAAGCAAAAATTCCTGCGACGACAAAATCAAAAAGAGCACTTGTAACCTGTACTTTTACTAACGCTTTAGAAGGTTTCATTTTTGTCAGCCTCTCTGTTCATATAATAATTTCGGAGCGCTCATCTGGTTCACAATGGCGGCATGCCTGAAGGTTGACGGCGAACCGGCCTTGCCTGCTCCAGCGCGTGCGCCATCGCGACAAGATGTACGTCATCAAAACGGCGCCCCAGGAGATCAAGCCCCACGGGTAGTCCGCTGGAACTAAACCCGGCTGGAAGAGAAATCGCGGGAAGCCCTGAATTGGAACTGGCATGGGCGTTGTTGCCCGGCTGCTCTGCACCAATTACGGCTGGGAGCCGGGTAATGGTTGGATAGACCAGTGCATCAAGACCATGACCCTCCAGACAGTTTTCAAATATCGACCGCAAAGGTTGACGCCGAGCAATCGCTGCGAGGTAAGGCTCACTTGTCCTTGATCCAATTGCATTAATGCCCTGGAGAAGAGCTGCAACTTCCGGGTGAACAAGCCCTGTTGATACGACCTCTTCTAACGTACGCAACGGCGCAGACGCACGCTCTGTGAGGTAGCTCGCGAGATTGTCGGGAAAATCGCCGATGACAAGTTGGAAAGAGAGGTCAAGCAGGTCGGTAACCGCCGGTAGATCGATAGGAACGATCTCAGCGCCCATCTCCTCAAACGCTTCCAGAGCAGTATGAACAATGCTTGCAGTCTCCTCATCAGCGGGGTCATCACCAAAAAGCATGTCCAACCGGCCAAGACGGAGCCCCTTAACCGGAAACATCCCAAGTGCAGCGGTGAAATCCATCTGCTGCCCGCGCGCACCTTGCGTATCGGGATCGGCTGGATCGTGACCGATGACCACGTCCAGCACATATGCCAAATCACGGGTGCAGCGCGCCAGAGGGCCGACAACATCCTGGGTAAGCGACAAGGGAACAATGCCCCGGCGGCTCGTCAGACCCTGGCTTGGGCGAAGGCCGACAAGGCCTGTCTGGGCGGCAGGCACCCGAATGGACCCGGTTGTGTCAGAGCCCATTCCCACGGCTGCAAAACTCGCCGCAACGGCCGCCGCCGTTCCACCACTGGACCCTCCGGGGTTGCGGGCCGGGTCATATGGGTTGCGCGTCGGGCCGCCAGCAGAACTTACAGTCGTGATGCCCGCTGCAAATTCATGCAGGTTTGTTTTTCCCAAAATTATCGCACCGGCCTGGCGAAGCCGCTCCACCACAAAGGCGTCACGCTCCGGGACCAAGCCCGCCAACGCCACCGAACCGGCTGTCGTCGGCAGGCCCGCTACGTCAAAATTGTCTTTGACCACAAGGGGGATGCCATGCAGAGGCCCACGCACCCGTCCCGCTTCCCGCTCGCCATCAAGCCGACGCGCATCGTCCAGCGCATTGGGATTGAAAGACAGCATTGAAGCTAACATCGGGCCAGCAGCATCATAGGCTTCGATACGAAGCATATATGCCCTAACCAGGCCTTCCGATGTCAGCTTGCCATCGCTCAAGGCGGTTTGCAGAGCATCAATTGTTATTTCGACAACATCCATGATGTTAGGCGAAAGCTGGTTGCATGGCGGCGGTGTCGTTGTATTCCCGCAGATATGCGATCTGTCCGTCCCGGATATGAAGTACGTGCACCCAATCCATCTGGTAGCGGCGTCCCGTCGTCCGCACACGACTCACCTCGCGTCCGAGTATGACGACCCGGTCTTTCGATGCCACAATCTCGTTGATGGTGAACTCTTCCATCTCGATAGTTTTGAAAATGAGTTCCAGATAGGCAGCAGCACCTGCATGTCCTTCAAAGCGACCACCGAAGGGAATGCCCTCTGGGAGTGGATTGTCCCACACAAAGTCAGACGTTAGGAAGCGCTCAATTGCCTCCGGCGCTTTTCCGGCCATAACGAGCTCAAAAAAATCACTCACTATCGTCTCTGGGGCGCTATCAGTTACTGGGTCAGTCATTAGTTAGGTCCTTCCAAAAAGGGAGTTTTGGCCCAGCCGTCCTCGTAGGGAGACAACATGCGCAGTTCGATTTTCACATGTGAAAAACGCCAGCCCCCCTCCTCGCGGCGATACTGGTCGTCGTAGCGCCCCGCCATCCACACTGCCTGGTTTCCTTCTGCAACCACGCAAGGCTGCCAGAGATACCAACACCCCGTCGCTTGGTCGCCATCAACCTGGATCGCGGGATTTATGACGTGATGGATAGCGAACGGCATCACTGCTGGCGTTGCCCGAAAGAAAGTACGGATGGCCTCACGCCCTTCGTTAAGCCCCATGGAGCCGCCATCCCAAATAGCATCCTGCGTAAAGAGTTCCGCAAGACCATCGGCCTCGTAATCCTGATCGCACAAAGCCGCGTAGCGATACTTGAGCTGTTGGATGGCCTCAATATCTTCCAGGCGTTGCAGGCGCGCTTCGATTGTCATTGCGTTCATAAAATTTCCTTTTCTTCATGCAAGCCAACACCAGCCCACATATCCGGTCGATCCGCACTTGCGCGAAGGATGGTGGACGGAAACAGGGAAAGCGGCGGTACGATAGAGAACGGAACGCCCCTCATGCCCCGGCTGAAAGTCCGGTTGAGCTGACGCCAGCGACGCAGACTGCGGTTTACTACTGGCTCAGGATCGTGCCCTGCCAGCAACGCCTCAGCGGCAACCCAGGCCCCCAAGCCCGCACGCGCCATCCCGCAACCGGTGATAATCGGCAGGCCCGCATTAACGATGCGATGTAGGTCCAGGTAGCCGTGTTGCTGCGGTGCAGCAGATGCCCAGGCAAAACCTGGCACCTGGGCCCCTGCTCCTGCCTCTTCTTCTCCAACCGGTTCCCAGCCGATGGCTCGACCAACACCATGTACCTGTTGTCGCATGGCCTCAATCACCTCTTCCTTATCAAGTTCTTCTCCCGGTTCAATGATCCGGTAGAAAAGTCCGTAGCTGTCGGCTGCCGGGGTCAGAGGGTCCACAAAAGGATAAAAGACGCCCACATCCATACGTCGCCTCCGAGGCTCCTGCGCAATTCCTGCGATCAAGCTGGTGGCCTCTGGAAACGTTGAAGCTGCCACGCGGCGCATAGGTGTTTGATAGGCGACAATGGAGCACATGGGCGAAGCTGGGCCGGGAGCACCCTCCAAAGGCATGTGACTTGCGTTCACGACGAGGGTTTTGGTTTTTTGCGATAGAGCCATGCAGGCATCGAAGCTGCCGGGCAGCTCAGAGAATTGCTGCACACCGCTCTCCTCCAACAGCTCAGCAAGGGTTGCTACCAGTTGAAAATTGCGCACACCATAGGCCAAGGCCCGGCCATCGCGACGCCGCGGCATAAACTCACCGTACTTCAGGCCCCCATAACTCCCGTCCACCGCGCGTCGGAAAATGGAAAAACGCTGGGCGCGTGTGGTGGCGACCTCTATCCGTTGGCCGAACAGGCGTTCGAGAATTTGCTTCTTTGGAATGGCGAAAGCTGCGGAAAAATAGTCGAGCGAGCGTGAGCGTAGCGTGCAGCCGCCTATGAGCTTTGGCGATTGGCGAACCGGTGGCGAGGCGATCACAACGCGTCCGCCAAGACTTTCGCTTCGCGCGAGACGACCAGAAAAGGTCAATGCGCCAATGCCATTGCCGCGCACAATGACGCTATCAAACTGAGGAGCTTCATTTATTTCTTCATGTTTTAACCAGCGCGGAAGGACCGCGTCTCGCCCCTTGCGCGCAGACCACCCAGCCGCTCGTGCCGTCGATACCATTTGTTCATCACCTAGATGGGTCATTGCTGTTCCTCCGCGAGAGGGGCTGTCAGGCGGACGAGGAGAGGCTCAACAAGCTCCTCAAAGTCACACCCAAGGTCCAATTGATCGGCCAATGCCAGAGCAGCAAGACCGTGACACCCCGCCCAAAGCAGATGCGCCGCGTGGTTTGGGTCTCCTTGAAATAGATCTGCGGCAATAGCATCAACGGCGGCGGCACGCGCCTGCCCGAATGCGGCCTCCCGCGCAGCCCGCACCTGGGGCCAGGAACTGGCATCATCCTGGGACAACTCATACATCAGGCGAAAAAGCCCGGGCTCCTGAATGGCAAAGCGCAGATAGTTACGCATGGTGCCGTGCACGGCCTCAATGGGTTCGCGTGCCTCTTCACGGGCGGCACGCAAAGTCTCTTCCATACGGTTGAAACCGTGCACACGAAGCGCTGCAAGCAAAGCGTCTTTGCTCGCGTAGTAGCGGTAGAGAGCTGCGGAACTCCACCCCATTTCGCTAGCGATCGCGCGTAGCGTCAGCCCCCTATACCCATCGCGGGCGAACACGCGCAGGCTGACCGCCAGAATTTCATCCTGGATCGAGGAAACCTTGCCATCGGTGTAAGCGGGTCTAGTCATGAAGTTAACTTATCAATAATAACTTAACTTTGTCAACTAAATAAATACCGCGAAAACAAAGGATTTTCCAAGGGCAACCTTTTGGCGCGTGATCTCGCATGCACTATTTTTCCGGGCTCGACCGGGCTCTATTCAGCATGACTAGTGATATTTAGGCCGACACTAAACTGCTGACATTCAGTGTCAGGAGACTGGGCCTTTCCTCTTTTGTTCCGATGCGCCCTCCCTATATTCAGGGCATCAACGAAGAGAGGGTTATATGATTAGGGGAAGTTGTCTTTGTGGTGCAGTAAAGCTGGAGATTTCAGGCACGCCGCACTCGCTCAGCTATTGTCACTGTGTGCGCTGCCGGAAGGCTGCCGGTGTCTTTTCTGCCGTGCTTATTGGCCCCGTGGCCGACCTCACTATTACCGACGGTCAATCCAACATTACACGTTATGAACCGGATGCGCCCTTTGTCCACCGCCGCGCCTTTTGCGAGTATTGCGGTTCCTCTCTTGGGGACCTTGCGACGAGTGACGGCATCTATGTTGTCGCGGCATCTATTCTGGATGATGATCCAGGGCTCAAACCCACCGCGCATATTCACACTGCATCCAAACCCGACTGGTACGAGATTGACGATGACCTCCAGAAATTTGAGGGCAATTATACCCAAGCTGCTGTGCTGCCTGATCCTGCAAACCAGGTTTAGGATGCGCTTGACCCGACCGGTCCATATTTGTGTGACGGGCGGAAGCTTCTGGCTCTTCAGTGCTCGGAATGTGCGTGACATCACCGCGCGCTTTCCGGCCCTCGGACTTTAGCGAAGCCGGACTCTAGTTTCGGGGGCAGGTTTTTGGTCAGCTCTTGCAGGATCATGCCTTCATAGATCACCATGATCTGCTCACCCTCTTTGCGCTCAAGAGAAATTGCGAGGCGCACCGCCATGCCGGACAGTTGCATGGTGAGAAAGCACGTCGTCTCCAGTCGCTTCCAGTTTTTTCGCAGCGTAAATTTCCGGAACGTACGAAATACAATATTTGCGTTGGCCCGACTGTCTTCAATATCAAGTTCCTGCAACGTCCTGTCTGCCAGCACACCAAACCAAATGTCTCGCGCCACGGGCTCGGCAAGAAACATATCGTAATAGGTGCGCAACATCGCACGGAGCGCTTCTTTAGCTTCTTCTATCGTGACAACACCGCTCATCGCTTCTGTCAGTCCGATGCGCACCCGGGCCATGATCCGGTCTGCCAGGGTCAGGATGATGGCGGATTTGTCCGGGAAGTACTGATAGACGGAGCCGATGGGAACACCGGCAACGGTTGCCACATCGCTCATCTTCAGGTGCTCGCTACCCTGCTCCGCAATAAGGCTGCTCGCAGCCTCCAGTATGCACTCAAGGCGCGCTTTGGAGCGCGCCTGCGTGGGAATTTTTCGCAATTTCTTAAGTGGCGCTGGTGCTGACACGGGAAGAACGGACTTTCTTGTGACGTGGGAAGAATTTTCTTGCCATTTATAATATGAGGGTTTATCACTTTTTACAAATATGAGGAACCCTCATAAATGGAGAATTGCATGTCGACGACCGATATACCAAACCGCGCCTGTATTGTGGGGGCTGGCCCAGGGGGGCTGGCGCTGGCACGCACGTTTATGAAACTTGGTGTTGAGTTCGACTGTTTTGAGCGGCACAGCGATGTCGGGGGGATATGGGATCAGACCAACCCCGGCTCGCCGATCTACGATTCCGCACACTTCATCTCCTCAAAAACACTCTCACATTACACCGACCAACCCATGCCGGACCACTATCCCGACTATCCCTCCAACCGGCAGATACATAGCTACATGCAGGCGTTTGCCCGTGATTTTGACCTCTATGAGCACATAACATTCAACACCGGGGTCGCATCGACAGAAAAGATAGATGGTGGTTGGCGTGTCACGCTTGCCAACGGCGAAATCCGCACCTACCGCTGGCTCATCTGCGCCAGTGGCACCAATTGGCACCCCAGCATCCCCGATTTTGAGGGCACGTTTGACGGTGAAATCCGACATGCCGTGTCGTACCGATCCATGGAAGAGTTTCGTGGCCGCAAAGTGCTCATTGTCGGAGCCGGGAATTCCGGGTGTGACATTGCGTGCGATGCCTCACAAACCGCTGATGCTGCCTACATATCGCTGCGGCGCGGGTATCACTTTATTCCCAAGCACATTATGGGCAAGCCTACGGATGTCTTTGCTCATGAAGGTCCGCACATGCCTATGTGGCTCACGCAACGCGTATTCGCCATTGTACTGCGGTTGATAAATGGTGACATAACCCGGTTTGGACTGCCAAAGCCAGACCATAAAATATTTGAAAGCCATCCTATTCTCAACACGCAATTGCTTCATTTCCTGTCCCACGGCGACATTCACGCCAAAGGCGATGTTGCACGCCTGGATGGTGATGGCGTTGTTTTCAAGGATGGAAGCAGGGAACTGGTGGACACCATAATTCTCGCAACCGGATACAGGTGGCACATTCCTTACATCGACACTGCGCATTTCGACTGGGCCGGCGGTAGACCGAACCTCTACATGAACCTGTTTTCCCGAAAGACGTCCGGTCTTTTCGCGCTCGGGTTCACGGAAACCAATGGCGGGGCTTACAAACTCTTTGACCAGATGGCAAACCTTATCGGACGTGCCATCCTGGACGACCGTGATGATCCAAAAAAAGGGGTGCGGTTTTCAAAGTTTGTTACAGGTAGACAGCCTGACCTGTCAGGTGGCGTTTCTTACGTGGCGTCTGACCGCCATGCCACCTATGTCAACATTGATGCCTACCGCAAGGAGATGACGCATCTGCGCAAGAAAATGCGCTGGGAAGATGTCGCCAAAGGCAGCTTTGAAAACTTGCGGATCAAGAAGGCGGTGCACCCCGCCACCTGACTGCTTCAGCTTTTCAACCGGCAAAGAAGACGGTCGTAAAGGGCGTTTTCTGCTGCAAACACATAGTCCGCCTGGCTGACCGTTACGCTTTTAGCTCCATTGTCGCGTAGATAACGGGCAATGGCCTGCACCTGCACCGTCGGGCAAATGACCTGAACAACACCGAACCCGTCTTTCAGCGGCTGCGCCCAATCTCCCTCGCTCTGATAGAGCTTAGCCAGCTCGGCAACCATCTTCGTTGTTTGGAAGCGGCCTAGGGCCCTCACAAGCATGTGATTTTGCGCGCGGTCCGTCGCGTCAATCCGGTCGAGAATAACCTCGGCGGCATCGAAGGCTTCTTTGCTCCAGTCAACGCCGAGCGAGGCCACAAGGTTCGCCTGGCTCTCAAGGATCACCCCGTCCTCCAGCACTTTCAGCCCATTGGCCACAAGCGTCGCCCCTGTTGAGGTAATATCCACAATCGCCTCAGCGGAGCCTGCCGCAGGGGTGCCTTCGGTCGCCCCCAGACTTTCAACAATGCGATAGTCGTGGATGCCTTTTTCAGCAAAATATTTGCGGGTCAGATTGAAATATTTTGTGGCGATGCGAAGCCGCTTGCCCTGCCTGTTGTGAAAGGCGAGTGCCACATCATCCAGGTCGGCCATCGTTTCCACGTCCAGCCAGCTTCGAGGAACCGCAACAACGACATTGGCGTGTCCAAAGCCCAGCTTGAACAACAGTTCTACACTTTTGTCTGGCGCGCTTAGTTTTTCCCGGATTAAATCTTCGCCGGTCACCCCAAAATGGATCGTGCCTTCTTCCAGGTTACCTGCAATTTCGGATGCCGAGAGGAAAGCGACTTCAACATTTTCTACGCCCTCCAGCGTACCGGAATAACCCCGCCCTCCCTGCTTGGTGACGTTCATGCCAGCGCGCTTGAAAAAGGCGATTGCATTTTCCTGCAACCGTCCCTTGGAGGGAAGGCCAAGAATGAGTGTGTTCGCGCTCATTTTTTCTCTCCCGCCCGGTCTATATTGAGGTTTCTCGCCAAAAAGAGCCGCTCCAGCGTCACGGCGCAGCCAACGGCGGGAACCGACCCTGCCGCACCTAATGTCTGCAACAGCCTGTCATACCGGCCACCGCCTGCAATGACGGCCTCGTCTCCCAGGGCCCGAACACGAATTTCAAAAACGTGACCTGTGTAATATTCAAGCGTGCGTCCAAACCCGGTTGAGAAGGTCGCCGTGCTCAAATCAACTCCTGCCTTTTTGAGTACAGCAAGCCTGGCCTCCAACCGGTCCAGCGCATCGTCAATGTCGATGCTTCCTGCCTTCACCACTTTGCGCACCCTGGCGACAGCTTCTTCAGCCGGACACGACACCTCCATAAACGCGGCGATGAGACCGGCCGCCTCCCCCGGCATGGGCTTCACCGTCGCATCGCGTGCCTTTTCAAGAAGGCGCGCCGTAATCTCCTCAATGCTACGCCCACCAACAGGCGGAATGCCGCCCAGTGTCATGACATCTGACAAGAGAGCCTTTGCCTTATCTTCACCGAGGCCGGCAAGGACAGCCAAAAGCCCCCCTTGCGTGATTTCCGACGATCCGGCGTCGCCCTTCGCCAGGCCGTTGAGCTGCTCTGTGAAAGCATCGGGTCGCCAGAATTGTCGCTTCAACCGCTGCTTCCATCCATGGGGAATGGACAGGGCTTCGATCAGAGCGTTGAACAGAGAAATGTCGCCCAGCTCGATTTCAAAACCTCTGACACCAGCTTGCGTCACCGCCGCCAGCGCAAGGCGCGTGACCTCCGCATCTGCCTCAAGTTCATCTGTCTGCCCCAACAGTTCCAGACCGCACTGATTGTACTCGTTCAGCTTGGTCGACCCGGCAGGCTGATAGCGATAGACAGTGCCGCTTGCACAAAGTCTTGCAAGCTGGGCCGCTTTCGGGTCCCGGTCCAGATAGAGGCGGCAGACAGGAATGGTGAGGTCAGGCCGCAGACACAGTTCTTTGCCGCCCGGGTCATTGAAGAGATAGGTGCGGCGACGGATGTCTTCGCCGTGACGGTCGAGGAATACTTCTGCAGGTTGAAGGGTCGGCGTGGCCACCGGTTCATAGCCGGCAGTCTCAAACACTTCGCGCACGGTGCGCGCCTGCGCCTCACGCACATTGAGTTCACCGCCCCTACCGGAAATGTTGGTGGAAATGCTGGTCATGGTCTCTTTTCTCAGCCTCATCCGGTTCTGGATGGGGTCTTCTCTCTAACATGAAATGACAGATATTAATGAATGAAGCTTTGCTGGGTTTCGGCCCACAGGTCCCGTACGCACGACACGCCAACCTGGGAGCCTAGCGATGTCGTGCCAGAACGGCCTGCACCTGCGCGACCAGATCAACGCGCGACACGGCGAGCTGCGCATGGCTGCTTTCGCGCCATTCCGCATTATCCGTGATTTCCTGAGACTTCTTCGCGCCGAGGATCAGGTCTTTCAAGGTCACTTCTCCCCTGGCACGCTCATCTTCCCCTTCGATCACCACCACCGGGGCACCGCGCCGATCTGCATATTTCACCTGGGCGCGCATGCCTGAGCCACCCAGATACAGCTCAGAGCGAATGCCTGCTGCTCGCAGTTCACTTACCATTTTCTGGTAGCGCGGCATTTCCTGCTTGTCCATGACAAGCACAATCACCGGCGCGGGGACCGCACTGGTGACAAGCTGATCCAGAACACCTAGCGTTTCCAGGGCGGTATAGAGGCGGCTGACGCCCACCGAAAAACCCGTTGCCGGCACCTTCACGCCCTTGAAGCGTTCCACCAGATCATCGTACCGGCCGCCCCCGCCGACTGAGCCAAAGCGGTTTGTTTCGCCCCCCTCGTCCGACGTGTCAAATGTAAGTTCCGCCTCATACACAGGGCCAGTATAGTATCCAAGGCCACGCACCACCGCAGGGTCAAAAACAATGCGATCCCCATCATAGTCAACCGCTGCCAGAAGTGCGTCGATCTCCCGAAGCTCGGCGACGCCTTCAAGGCCGATGGTGCTGTCTCCTACCAGCTTTTCCATCGCCGCACATACGTCTGCTCGTGTGCCCCCGCCGCTTTGGGTGAAAGCAATGATGCCGTCGATCTGATTTTCCGCAAGCTCCGCCCCTTGCGTATAATCACCGGACTCATCTTTCCGACCTTTGCCCAGAAGCAGGCGCACACCATCAGGACCCAGCCGGTCCAGCTTGTCGATGGCGCGCATAACGGTCAGGTGTTGTTTTTCAAAATCGGCCCCTTCGCCAACGATGCCGCAAGTTTCCAGCACCCCATCCAGCACTTTGCGATTGTTTACCCGGATAACATAGGCGTTGCGCGGAATGCCCAACGCCTCCAGGCAGTCAGCCGCCATCATGCACATTTCAGCATCGGCTGCGACGCCGGGGGCCCCCACCGTGTCCGCGTCAAACTGTGTGAATTGCCGGTAACGCCCGGGTCCGGGCTTTTCGTTGCGCCAGACCGGCCCGGTCTGATACCGGCGGAAGGGCTTGGGCAACCCGTCATAATTTTCCGCCACATAGCGCGCCAGAGGCGCTGTCAGGTCATAGCGAAGCGACAACCACTGGTCGTCATCATCCTGAAAAGAAAAGACCCCCGCATTCGGCCGATCTTCATCCGGCAGGAACTTGCCCAGCGCGTCAGTATATTCAAAACCTGAGGTTTCCAGAGGTTCAAAACCATAAAGCTCGTAGACCTCGCGAATGCGCGCAAGCATGGCGGCTTCCACGCGCACCGTGGCAGCGGGAATGTCGCGCAGTCCCTTGGGCACACGGGCTTTGGGGCGAAAGGTTTTTTTCTTCTTGGCCATGGTCTCTTCAATCCTGCCCAAACACCATCGAAGGCGGGCCGCGCATACCTACCCCAAGGCCTGCCCCCTCGCAAGCCCTGCACCCACTCCCCCTCTTGGGACGCCGACCCTTGGAGGCCCATAATTTTCTCCCTCTCCTTGAAGGTGTGTTCTCTTTATGTTCTAGTGATCGCGCCACCAGCAAAGGAAAACCGTCATGGAACAGCGCTACAGTATGCTGACACTTGGAACCGCCAACATGGAACGGGCGCGCGCGTTCTATGAGGACCTGCTGGGATGGAAACCTTTCATAACCGAAAAGATGACTGCCTACGATGCGGGGGGTTTTGTGCTGGGACTGTTTGCGCATAAGGACCTTGCGGAAGATGCAAACCTTACCCCTGCTGTTCCCTGCGATGGATACCGAGGTTTCTCTGTTGCCTACAATGCGCGAAGTGAGCAGGAAGTTGACGCCCTTCTGGCGCTTGTCGGAGACAAAGGGCACGCCTATGGCGCAAAAATGCTAAAGCCTGCGCACAAGGTATTCTGGGGTGGCTATTCAGGTTACTTCGCTGATCCGGACGGAAATGCCTGGGAAGTGGCTTTCAACCCCTATTGGCCGATCACACAGGCGGGAAAGCTGGAACTCCCCGCACCTCCCCTCAGTTGACGGCTGGCGGCTGACGGCAGTTCCTCGCCCACAAACCGTTAACAAATTCTTTCGTCTTAATGGTTTGGCAATATCTGGCCGAACATTCGGGCTCGCACCCTAAAGTATTGTTCTAACACTAGGATTTTACATTCCGGGGGCCGTTTTCAACTTGTGGCCCCGCCCGGCACTTCAACTAAATAGCGCATTTCTTTACGCTCTGTTTACCAAGCGCCGTCATGGTTAGCAAAAGCTTAACCCCATGAGTGCGCCTTATGATCCGTCACGCCCCTGCATCTGCTACGCCCGATACTGTGCCCCATGCCGTCACCAAGGTTCTGGCGCCGCAAACCGCACCCTTGAGCTTTGCGCTCGTCAGTGATGCCCGACTGCCCAACTCGGTGTTTGAGGGGCTCGGCGCTGACATCACCTTGCTTGAACGCGCGCGCGGCATCACACCACTCCTCGTCCCCGGGTTTGATGCCATTCTGTTCGATCTGGCCTCAGCCACCAGCGCCGACTTCGAGGCCCTGGGTCGCGTCATCAATCTGGGACCGCGTCTCCCGGTCATCGCTCTCTTCGAGGCTCATGCTTTCACCCCCCAGCGCGCGCTGGAAGCCGTTGAAAGCGGAGCTGATGATGCATGCATATTTGACGCCTTCAATGCCGGCAGCATCATTATTCCGGCAACATTGGCGGTCACCCGGTTTCAACGGCGGGATCCGGCCACGCCCCCCTCAGATCACGCACGCACGCACACCCCGACAGGGTCTGCGGAACCCGTCACCATTGTTCAGGAAGCTGCCGATGCCATGGTTATCCTCGACAATGAGGGAAAAGTGGCTTTTGCCAACTCCGCAGCCGCAGAGATTTTGGGCCGCCCCTTGGAAACGCTGGCCGGCCAGCATCTCGATATGCCCATGGCGCCCGGCAACCAGAGTATTTGCCTGACCCACCCGTCGGGCGAAGAGCGTTTTGCGGATTTGCGGATTGTTGACACGGAATGGGGGGGACGGTCTGCCCGTGTGGCAGCGTTTACAGACACAACGGTCCGTCACCGCCTTGAGAAGACCATGCGCGATGCCGAGACAATGAGGCTCACGACAGAGCGACGCAGCAACAGCTTCTTCTCCAACGTCAATCACGACCTGAGGACCCCGCTCACCCACATTATCGGCTTCTCGGAGCTGATGAAGGATGAGCAGCTCGGACCCCTGGGAGCTAAATATCGCGAGTACGCAAATGACATTCATCAGTCCGGCACGGTGTTGCTCGATATGATCGAAGACCTGCTTTGTGTTGCTGAATCAGACCCTGATGCCACAGCGTTAAGCGATGACATATGCAATCTGGACGCCCTCATTGAGACTGTTGTTGCCAGTCAGAAAAAGAACGCTTTTGATGCTGACATCAAACTGGTGGCCACACGGTCCGAGGGGCTTCCCGGATTTCGCGGTGATGCAAAACGCCTGCGTCAGGGCCTGTTCCGAATGCTCTCGGAGCTTGTTCATGCAAACGATGCGGGGGCCCGCATTGAAGTCGGGGCATCTCCCTGCGCCGGGGGCCTTGTCATCAAAGCGGTGGTTGCCTTGAAGGGTGGAGACGCGCCCGGGCTTCCCTATGAGGGTACCGGCACCGGATCGGCCTGCTCCCATGTCGAAGACCCGTTTGTCAGCGCGGCAGGTCTTCGCCTGCCCAGAGATACAAGTCTGGCACTGTCGCTCACACGCAAGGTCGTGGAACTGCACGGCGGTACTTTGCATATCGGCCACGACACGCTCGGCAGACCTGCCGTCACACTGTCACTTCCTGCCGCACGGGTGGTCCGCTAAACGCGCACCCCTGCCTGGTCAGTCGAACATGGCATCAATATCATCCTGGCTGGCCCGGTCATCTGCTTCAGGCATGGACGGCCCGTTGGCGAGGGCGCGCCCTTCGGGCTCATCCGCGTTTGCCCCATCTTCTGCCGCTTCAACGCCCTCGAAGGAACTCGGGCCCCAAATCGAGAGCATGGATTCTATGCGTTCCTCAATGAACCGCAGTGCATTCACCACTTTGGTGATGCGCTGCCCGGTAATATCCTGAAAGTTACAGGCTTCAAAGATTTTGATCACCTGCTCTTGAACTTCCAGAGCCGGTCCTGCGTCCACCCCGCTTAGCACGCTCGCAAGGACGGAGGCATTGGTGTCGATCACCTCCGCTGCATCCAGAATGGTTTCCGTCGCGCCTTCCGTTCCGGCCACGACCTCATCCAGCTCATCTGTTACAGAACGAATGCGGTCTGAAGAGGCCCCGTCGTAGCGCAGAGCAACAATCTCGCTCTTTGTGCGCATGATCGCCTCCCGCATCTTCTCAAGTTCAGTCTTGAGTTTGGCGGCTTCCTTGATTTCACCTTTGTATTTGTCGAGAAGGGCATCAGGCGCGGCGTCTGCAACTTGCAGGCCGTCATCGGCGGCAGCATTTACCGAGCGCCCCAACTTGGCAATCGCCTCCATCATTTCGCGATGGCGTTCTGCGGCAAGCCCATCAGGAGCAGCATTTTCAGAAACAGTGTCAACGGGCGCGGACGCGCCACCGATCAGCGGTGCAGGCGTATCTGCTGTGTTCTGGTTCACAGTTTCAATTCGGAATTTTCTTTTCGCTACACCCATGAACAACCTCGCCCCACGTCGGCCTAGCCCCCAAAAGATTTTGTGAGCAACGGGAAGTATCCTAGAGAAAAACCTCTAACAAGCCGTTTAGTATACAAAAGCAACCTCCCCCTTTCCCTCTGGGGGTATTTACCCTTTCTTGATATCTGGCTTTCCGAGGCACAACCCAGGTGCGAGGACACGAATGCGTCTAATTCCGGCTCAATTCAAAGCGCACCGGGATGGTGATTTCCAGCACCCGTCCCCGCAGCTCAGAGGGAAAAGCGGGAAAAGGCAAGGCTCTTTGCA
>CAZNLO010000029.1:15386-20208 GCA_964573935.1 uncultured Parvibaculum sp.
TCAAGGACGAGATAACCGCTTGAAACTGTGATGCTCGAAACCACCAGGTTGCCATCCCTGGCTAATGTGAAGGACAGCTCGGCAATACCCTGGAACCCCCGTCGCCTGGCAACCAGAGGATATCGTTTGTGCCGCGCGAGACGATCGGCAACAAGGGCTAGATAATTCGCCCTGACGGCTGCGCCCCCAACGCCTGCCTCGCCCCTCGCAAGCCCAGTACTGACGGCCGGTGCCTGGGAGGGAAGGCTCGCGGGAGAAGATGCGCTTGCCACGGAAGAAGCACGCTCCGGTGGCCGGGCAGCAACGGGCCGGGGAGATTGCCGGTCCCTTTCGAGGGAATGAACGGGTTCAATTACCGGCACGGGCTCTTGTTCGGGTACAGGCTCTAGGGTATCGGTCATTTCTGTTTGTGTCTGGTCTTCGGCAGACACATCGGGCGAAATCCGGGAGGGTGCGAGAGCAATGTGGAAACCGGCTGCCCCCGCATCCGGCACCTGTTGGGAACCCGCGATCCACTGCCACAGGCCAAAGGCCGTGCCATGCACAAGCATTGCAACCGCCACCGCTATCGCCCATTTTGCCGTGTTCTGCCTCATGTGCCCCCAGCCTACCACACGTCTAGTCCGTCGGGCCCGAGGGCCGGCTGAAGGTGGCCACGCCAAACGCAGACACGCCGCGCACATGCTCTTCCACATGCAGTTTTCGCTTCAGGGGCGGGAAGGCGCGCTGTGAGCAGTCCAACCTTTCACAGAGCCTGCAATTGACACCAATGGGCGTCGCGGCATTTTCATTATCCAGATCATGACCAAGTGAATAGGCAAAGTTCCGAGCGTGTGAAATATCGCACCCCAGGCCCACCACATACTGGTCATCGGGAACGCCGATACCCGAGCCTGCCCGGCTGACCGTGCGTGCAATGGAAAAATAGCGCGTGCCATCTTCCATACAGATTACCTGGGTGTAGACCTGACCGGGAACACGAAATGCGTCATGTACGTTCCATCGGGGGCAGGTACCCCCGAAACGGGCGAAATGGAAACCCGCAGCGGAAAAGCGCTTTGAGACATTGCCCGCATTGTCGACCCGAATAAGAAAGAAGGGAATACCCCGCGCGCCAGCACGTTGCAGAGTTGTTAGCCGATGGCATACCTGCTCGAAGCTTGTTGCAAAGCGCCGGCCCAACAATCGAATATCGTATTTTGTTTCTTCGGCTGTGCGGAAGAACGCACCGTAAGGCATCAGGAGGGCGGCGGCGAAATAGTTGGCCAGGGCGATGCGCAACAGGCGCCGGGTTTCGTCTTCTCTAAACTCCGACTGTTCAACGACCCGTTCGATCGCGCGGGCCTGCTCAAAAAACCCAACCTGATAGGCCAGTTGAAAACAGCGGCCCGGCTGGTCGAGCAATTCGGACAGAAACATGGTCTGGCGATGGCGGTCGTAGCGGCGTAGTTCACTGCTCATGAAATCAGCGGGCACCACGCGGGTGCTTACCCCATGCCTGTCCCTCAGATAATCCCGCAGAGCCACATAGGGTTCGTCGGCGGAAAGTCTGGCACTTTCGTAAAGCTTTTCGGCTGCGTCATCGAGTTCCGGAAAATGATTGGTTCGCGAATTGATGAAATCGCGGACTTCCTCGATGGGAAGCCCGAGCGTCTGGGATGTCGGGTCGCCATCCCGGTCCGCCAGCCGTTCGGCGAGCAGAGTGCCCGCGTCTACCGCTTCACGATAAGAGCGATACAGGCTGGCAATCATATCAGCGATTGCTGGGCTCGCGTCCGCAACATCCTTCAGGTCCTGATCGCCGACACCACCATCGCGCAACAAGGGGTCTGAAAAAACTTCCCGGAGTGTGTTCAAAGCACGCGCCTCCTCATTGCCGCCGAGCGAGCGCAGGTCGGCGTCGAAGACATCGGCCATTCGCAGCAGTATCTGGGCGGAGACGGGACGCTGGTTTCGCTCGATCAGGTTCAGGTAGCTGGCGGAAATACCCAACTCCTCGGCCATGCGGACCTGGGTCAGCCCGCGCTCGCGACGCAAACGGCGAACTCTGGGGCCTGCGAAAAGCTTCTTATCCTGCGCCATTTTTTGATGATCTCATGCTCAAAAATTTACAAGATTTACATTTACTACAGAATCTTCCGTGAATCGTGTAAATTTTTTTACTTTAATAATTTCAAAGACTTAGTGAATCTCTGGACTTTCCTTTGTGTGGGTTGTATGACCCCGCCAATGCTCCTGAAACTTAAATCAGGGGCTATCCAAAAAACGGCGGAGGTTTGTGACCATGAGCGATGCTCAGGTGAAGTCGGCCATTGAAGGTGTCGTTGTCCACGGGGCAATGAAGCCTGGTTATGAGCGCATCGTGAGCGATGAAGCGCTGGCCTTTATCGCTGACCTGGAACGCACCTTCGGGGCGCGCCGCCGTGAGCTGCTGGTCACTCGGGCCGAACGCCAGAAAAAATTTGATGAGGGCGCTTTACCGGACTTTTTGCCGGAAACCGCGTCCATCCGCGAGGGGGACTGGCGGATCGCGCCGATCCCGAAAGATCTGCTGGATCGCCGGATCGAGATTACCGGCCCGGTCGACAATCGGAAGATGGTCATCAACGCGCTTAATTCCGGCGCCAACTCCTACATGACAGACTTTGAGGATGCCGCCTCTCCGACATGGGATAATATGATCGGGGGCCAGCTCAACCTTAACGACCTGTGGGCGGGAGAAATCGGCTTTACCGACCCTTCCAACGGCAAGACCTATGATGCCAAGCCTTTGGGGGAACGGGCAACGCTTATTGTTCGCCCGCGCGGCTGGCATCTGGAAGAGGCACATGTAACCGTCGATGGTCAGAACATGTCAGCGGGCTTGTTCGATTTCGGCCTCTATCTCTTCCACAATCACGCACAACTCAAAGCCAATGGCACAGGCCCCTACTATTACCTGCCGAAGATGGAAAGCCATCTGGAAGCGCGCCTGTGGGATGATGTCTTCACACATGCCGAGAAGGCTCTTGGCCTTAAAGTCGGCACCGCGCGCTGCACCATTTTGATCGAGACACTTCCCGCAGCGTTCGAGATGGACGAAATCCTTTACGAACTTCGCAAGCACATTGTTGGGCTGAATTGCGGTCGTTGGGATTACATCTTCAGCTACATCAAGCGGCTTGGCAAAAACCCGAACTACATCCTGCCGGATCGCTCCCAGGTTCTGATGGGTGATGCTTTCCTGTCTGCTTACTCGGCGCTTCTCATTAAGACCTGCCACAAGCGCGGCGCCTTTGCGATGGGCGGTATGGCGGCCCAGATCCCTGTGAAAGGCGATGACGCTGCCAATGAGGCGGCCTTTGCTAAAATCCGGGCTGACAAAGAGCGGGAAGCCAACAATGGCCACGATGGCACTTGGATTGCGCATCCCGGCATGGTCGACGTGGTTTCCGAAATCTTCGGCAAACTGCCAGGGACTAATCAGCTTGCCCGTGAACGCCAGGACGTGAATGTGGGCCAGAAAGAATTGCTGGCACCTCACCAAGGCGAGCGGACAGAAGCAGGCATGCGCGAGTGCTGCCGGGTTGGCGTTCAGTACATTGAAGCCTGGCTTGGCGGACGTGGCGCCGTGCCGCTCTACAATCTCATGGAAGATGCCGCAACGGCTGAGATCAGCCGGACGCAAATCTGGCAGTGGCTCTATCACGGCGTTGACCTCAGCGACGGTCAGAAAGTAACGCCAGAACTGTTCCAGGAAATGCTGGACGATGAGATGACGAAATTGAAAGACGTGCTCGGCGACGAGCGCTGGACATCAGGCCATTTCGACGAGGCGATCAAATTGTTCGCCGACATGGCAACTTCCCGGGATTGTGAGGAATTTCTCACCCTTCCCGCCTATGAACTTCTCGTAAAAAGCGGGAACTAAGCGGCCTCTCTGTTGAGTGCCACCTTAACCAAAGGACAAGAGCGATGAGCAAAACGTTCTACGATATTATCCCTAGTGCACCGGCTGGCCGCTTCGACGATGTCGAACGCAACTACACGGCTGAAGATGTTGAAAAACTTCGCGGGTCTTTCCCGATCGAACACACGCTGGCAACACGCGGCGCAAACAAGTTGTGGGAAGACCTCCACACTGAAGATTACATTCACTCGCTTGGAGCGCTGTCAGGCAACCAGGCCATGCAGATGGTCCGTGCCGGTCTGAAAGCCATCTACCTGTCAGGCTGGCAGGTTGCTGCAGATGCCAACACGGGCAGTGCCATGTACCCTGACCAGAGTCTCTACCCTGCCAATGCAGGTCCTGAGCTTGCCAAGCGCATCAACCGGACGCTGCAACGTGCAGACCAGATTGAACATTCTGAAGGTGGTGCCAAGCGCGACTGGTTCGTGCCTATCGTGGCCGATGCTGAAGCAGGCTTTGGCGGCCCGCTCAACTGCTTTGAGATCATGAAAGCCTATGTTGAAGCTGGCGCTGCCGGCGTCCATTACGAAGACCAGCTTGCTTCCGAAAAGAAGTGCGGTCATCTGGGCGGCAAGGTTCTGATCCCAACAAAGGCGCATGAGCGCAACCTCAACGCGGCCCGTCTTGGTGCTGATGTCATGGGCGTGCCCACACTCATCATGGCCCGGACAGACGCGGAATCAGCCAAGCTCATCACCTCCGACATTGACGAGCGGGACCATGAGTTCATCGACTTTGATGCAGGCCGGACACCTGAAGGCTTCTATCGCCTGAAAGACGGCACGGGCGTTGACCATTGTATCAAGCGCGGCAAAGCGTTCGCGAAATATGCCGACCTGCTGTGGTGGGAAACATCTGTTCCAAATCTGGATG
>CAZNLO010000029.1:20252-27963 GCA_964573935.1 uncultured Parvibaculum sp.
CGTTTTGCGGACGAAATCCACAAGGATCACCCCAACCAGTTGCTGGCCTACAATTGCTCTCCTTCTTTCAACTGGGAAGCAAATCTGGACAAGGACACAATCGCCAAGTTCCAGAGCGAAATCGCAGCCATGGGCTACAAGTACCAGTTCGTAACACTTGCTGGTTTCCATCAGCTCAACTACGGCATGTTCCAGCTTGCGTCAGCCTATCGGGACCGCGGCATGGCGGCTTACTCCGAACTGCAACAGGCTGAGTTTGCATCTGAGTCTGAAGGCTACACCGCCACGCGCCATCAGCGCGAAGTGGGTACGGGCTATTTCGACATGGTGTCTGTTGCCGCAGCCGGGGGCGAAAGCTCCACAACGGCTCTGGGCGAAAGCACAGAAAGCGCACAGTTCAAGAACGACGCGGCTGAGTAACCAGCTTTTCGTCACCGAACGACCAAGGCTGAAACCCCCGGCGAGCAATCGTCGGGGGTTTTTCTATGTGCAGGCCGTACAACACCGGATAGTCTACCCCCAACTGGAAATTTAACCCTGGGGAATTGAAATGTCGGACATAACCACGGCCACGGAAGTTCATGGACACGTTGCACCTGGATTTGAAGGTGTCCGCGACGCATTCGCTGCAAACTTTGAAAATGGCGGCGATATTGGTGCATCTTTTGCCATTTTCAAGGATGGCGAATATCTCGTCGATATATGGGGAGGCCACGCGGATGGTGCCCGCACAAAAGCCTGGGCCCGCGATACACTTCCCAATGTCTGGTCCACCACCAAGCCTGTTGCCGCCCTCTGCTTCGCCTTGCTGGTGGAGCGCGGGCAAATTACCTATGACGACAAGGTTGTTAAATACTGGCCGGAGTTTGGCGCCCACGGCAAAGACCAGATAACCATCGGGCAGATGCTGTCGCACCAGGCGGGCGTGTCCACTGTTCGCGAGCCGATCACGAATGAAGAACTTTACGACCACGATGCCATGGCCGCCCGTCTGGCGGCGGCGGAACCCTTGTGGACGCCCGGCACGCGGTCCGGATACCACGCCCTGACATATGCCTATCTCGCGGGCGAAGTGATTAAACGTGTCACGGGCAGGAGTATAGGTCAGTTTTTTCAAGACGAAATCGCGGCCCCTTGGGAAATTGATTTTTTTATTGGCCTGCCTGCGAGCGAGGAGCCGCGGATCGCGGAGATGATCGCAGCGTCCAAACCCGTTCCCCTGGACGCCGGTAATATGAATGACATTCAAAAACTGACCTTCACCAATCCGGCCCCTTCCGCAACGCTTCCAAACGAACGCGCGTGGCGGGCGGCAGAAATTTCTTCGGCCAATGGTCGTGGGACGGCAAGCGCGCTGGCCAAACTGTTTGGCGCGGTTGCGGCGGGTGGGACGCTCAATGGTGTTTCCCTTATTTCCGAGAAAACACGGGCAGCCCTATCCGATATTCAAATCACCAACGAGGACCTTGTTCTGGGGATGGCGTTCAATTGGGGGGCCGGCGTTATCCGAAATATCGGCGGGTTTCTTTACGGGCCAAACGAGGCCACATTTGGCCATTCAGGCTGGGGGGGATCGTTCGCGCTGTGCGACCCAACGGCTGGCGTGGGCATCTCCTACGTGATGAACCTGATGGGCCCGGACCTTGCCGGGGACCCGCGTGCAATGGGTTTGCTTGCAGCTTCATATAAGGCGCTTGAGCAGGCTTGAGCACCACCGCACCTTGAACGACCGGGTACCTTTATGTCCGCTTCTCCTGCCACAACAGACCTTAGCGATGCCCACGCAGATATTGTGGGCCATGCTGATCCGATATTCCTCGACTATGGAGGGCGGCCTGCCTTTCACGGGCCGGTGACAACGCTGAAGGTCTTTGAAGACAATGTGCTTGTCCGACACTCTGTTGAAAGCCCGGGGCTGGGCCGTGTTCTCGTCATTGACGGGGGCGGGTCCATGCGATGTGCACTGTTTGGCGGAAATCTCGCCAAGCTCGGTGCTGACAACGGATGGGCGGGCGTGGTGATTTTTGGTTGCGTCCGCGACAGGGGCGAACTTGAGGCCGAACCGCTGGGCGTTAAGGCGCTTGGCCATCATCCACGCAGGAGCACCCGCAAGGGTCTGGGGGAGGTCGATGTCACCGTCACATTTGCCGGCCTCACTTTTTCTCCCGGCGACTGGCTTTATGCCGACCGGGACGGACTTATCGTGGCACCGAGCGCCCTGACGTGACGTGTCTGGTGAGATAAAGGGAATGTCCGCACCAGATATCCAGTGTGAATATATATGTTGATATTAACTCTCAGTTGCATTATTAATTGCTCATCGTCACCGCTCAGGAGAATTGATGATGAGATCACTGGATTTCTCACCCCGCCCCGGTGGACCCGGGCACCAGGCTTCCCGCTACATTCCAGGAAGCGCGCTGGCCACCTACGGATTTTCTGAACAGTTTGTTGTCTGGGCAACACGAGCTGTCCAGCGGGGACCGGACAAAGATGCGCCTCACCCCCGCCTCATATCTGCCTTTGCCGCCCTGGATGCACCGGACGCATTGCCACTGCTGCAACAATTTCTGGAATTACTGGAACGCGAATTTGGCCGCCCTCTGGCTGCACCGTGTATCAAATGGCAAACTCTCATGGCCGACGAGGCACGGGTCCTCAGCCTCATTGCCCTATTCCAGCGCAGTGTGGCTGGGGAGGCTGGTCCGTTCCCTGACCTGTCGGGGGTCTTACTCCAGACCGGGCAGCGGCTGGCGCTTGTGCTTTATGCAGCAGGTCTCCGGCTACCCCTGGAAGTCCGCAGCGATAAACCGGGGTGCTGGCCGGATGCCATGCCGGTTCTTCACTGACGCAATTCTGGCGTCATCCATTAAACGAATGAGCGGGTGGTGGTCTCCCGCTTTGATTTTCACTGGCACACGTCGGTGAAAATCACCCCAGCGTGTGCCCCGGTCCGGCTCTCCTCCCTGGACAGGTGGCACACGCTGATACGGTTCGATCTAAATGAAGATTTAGCTTCTGCCCCTTGCGCTCTCTTCCATTCGTTTGCGCTCACCCGAAAGTTCTGCTTTTGGCAAGCCCCCCCATACGCGCGGTAATCTCGAAAAACTCGGCAACCGTTTCGTCAATGATCTGCTTTGCCGGCTTGATCTCATCAATCAGGCCAACGGTTTGCCCCGCCAGGCCAACGCTGGCTTCCATATCGCCGCCAAAATAGAGGTCGAGAATGTTGCCGAACGTGTCAGCCGGCATCAGCCCCTCTTCGTAAATTTTTGCGGTCCGTTCGGTTTTGAGCGTGCGGATGCAAGGCGAGGCTTTCTTGTTCAAGACCCAGGTGCCGGTCTCATCTGCATCAATAATGGCGTTCTTGTAGTTCGCATGAACCGGGCTTTCCGCGCAGCTGACAAACCGCGTCCCCATCTGGATGCCTTCAGCCCCTAGGGCAAAGGCCGCCGCCATGCCCTTCCCGTCGCATATGCCGCCAGCCGCAATCAGCGGCACATCAACCGCCGCACGGATGGCCTGCAGGAGCACAAGCGTGGACACTTCTTCAGGGTTTTTGAAGCCACCGCCTTCCGCGCCCTCAACCACCAGACCATCGACCCCGGCGTCTGCGCATTTCACAGCGGCATCCACTGTCGGTACAGCGTGGTAGACGGTGATTCCTGCGTCCTGTAGCGGCCCGACGAATTTCTTCGGGCTCCCGGCAGAAGTTGTCACGAACTTCACGCCGGATGCACACACATAATCAAGCATCGCCTTATCACGGAGAAACATGATGGGCAGGTTCACGCCAAACGGCCTGTCGGTGATCTCCTGCATTTTGCTGATTTCCGCCTTACAGGCCTCCGTCTCGCCAGAGGAGGTTTCAATAATGCCCATACCACCGGCCCTTGAGACAGCAGAGGCCAACTGCGAGCGGGCAATCCAGCCCATCGGGGCCTGCACGATTGGATACTTCGACCCCATATGTTCACAAACACGGTTCATATCCCCAAATTCCCTTCCACAATGACTTGAATAACAATGGCGAAAGTAAGCGGGAAGACCGGGAAGCCGCAAGCGATAATGCTTACGCGCATGGGAAAGGCCGGCGTGCGTAGATCAAGCGTGTGACGAACAATTTATTTGACACCGACTGCTAAAAGAAGACCATCTATCCATGTTGTACCGAACCCTCTTTCGCATCCTCACCGGTTTACAGGTGCTTGCGGTTACGCCCTCAGCATATGCAATGACGGATACGCCAGCGTGCACCGATTGCCCGGTGCTTGTATCAGTTGCGCCCGGCGAATTCTCAAAGGGAACCATGCCGCACGACCGAGGTGGAAGCCCGGACGAGTTTCCGCGCCACGACGTGACCCTCTCCAACGCTTTTTCCATCGGGCGCACTCAAGTGACTCGAGGGCAGTTCGACGAATTTGTACAGGCCACGGGCAGGCAAGTGGAAAATGGATGCTGGGCCCTCACACATGAAGGGTGGCGGCAGGACCCCACCGCAAGCTGGCGGGCGCCCGGGTTTGCACAAACGGATGACCATCCGGTTGTTTGTGTGTCTCTCGAAGATGCGCGGGCCTATCTGAGCTGGCTTTCATTTTCTTCTCCCCACGCTTATCGCTTGCCAACGGAGGCAGAGTGGGAGCTTACTGCGCGCGGAACTGGAGCCCAACCCTTTTGGGGGATTTAGGAAAATATCTGTTCCTATGGCAATGTGAACGACATCACCTCCAAAAACAAAGTCGCGCGGGTTGGCGAAAATTGTATTGATGGGGCCATGTTCACGGCTACGGTCGGCACCTACAAAGCCAATCCAAACGGGTTGTTCGACATGATCGGCAACGCCTGGGAATGGACTGCGGACTGCGCCTCCGATGATTATACCGACACGCCAACCGATGGCTCTGCGCTGAAGGTGCCTAGATGCGCGTCACATACCTTGCGTGGCCATTCCTGGACAGATGCACCGGGCCCGGTCCGCATTGAAACGCGTTATGCACTTCCCGTTGGTGCCCGCCAATCCATGGTCGGGTTTCGCGTCGCCGCCGACTGATTTTCACCGGGAAACCAGAAGATGGATATCTTTGCCTCCCAGGTCTTGGAGCTTTCTCGGAGCGCTGTACCCGGGGTGCTCTACCGTTTACTATCGGGCGTATAGTATCATTCAAACATTGAAATCCAGAGAGACTTACCATGGAGCTAGTGCTCACCCCAGAAGACGAGAAGTTTCGCGATGATGTTAGCGCCTTTCTCGCAGAAACATTGCCCGCCGATGTCCAGAACGCCCCAACGGTAGGTGTCAGCATCGAAAAACCTCTTCTGGACAAGTGGCACGCCATTCTGGCAGCCAAAGGCTGGTCGGCGCCTCACTGGCCGCGTGAACATGGTGGCACAGACTGGAGCATCACGCAGATGCACATCTGGGACGAAGAAACAAACCTCGCCGGCGCACCCCGCCTCATGCCTTTTGGCCTCTCGATGGTAGCTCCCGTCATTTATACGTTCGGCGATGAGAAACAAAAGGCCAAACATCTGCCCGGCATATTGAACGGTGATGTCTGGTGGTGCCAGGGATATTCAGAACCCGGCTCCGGTTCAGATCTCTCCTCGCTCAAAACTAAGGCCGTACGTGATGGGGACGACTATGCCGTGAACGGACAGAAAATCTGGACCTCCTATGCCCATGAAGCGGACTGGATTTTTTGTCTTGTCCGCACGGACGATAGCGGCAGGCAACAAGAAGGCATCAGCTTCTTGCTCATCGACATGAGCACACCGGGCATTGAAGTAAATCCCATCGTCTCGATCGATGGCCTGCACCATCTGAACGAAGTGTTCTTCACGGATGTGCGTGTCCCCGTTGCCAACCGGATTGGCGAAGAAGGTAAGGGCTGGGGTTATGCAAAATTCCTGCTCGCCAATGAACGGACGGGCATTGCCGGTGTGTCGGAATCAAAAAAGGCGTTACAGGAGCTGCGCACCCTTGCGATGAAGGAGGAGGCAGGCGATGGCTCTGCTCTGTGGTCGCAAGCCAGTTTCAGACACAGGCTCACAGAAATCGAGGTGAAGCTCCAAAGTCTGGAATATACAAACCTGCGTATTCTTGCCGATGTTGCGGTCGGCAAAGCGGTGGGTGCCGAAAGTTCCATGCTCAAAATCATCGGCTCGGAAGTGCAGCAGGAACTGGCCATTCTCGCGGTGGACGCCGTGCAGCATTATGCATTGCCTTCCCATGTGGATGATCTGGAAGGGCGCAGCAATCAGCAACCTGTCGGGCCGGACTATTCTCTTCTGCCGTTCGTCGACATGGCGTTCGGGCGTGCCTCATCCATCTATGGCGGCTCAAACGAAGTCCAGCGCAATGTCATCGCCAAGGCGGTGCTTGGGCTTTGAGGGCACTGATCGCACTGATCGCACTGATCGCACTGATCGCACTGATCGCACTGATCGTCATTCAAACCCGCCCCCCCGTCAAGGACATCGTTTGTTATAGTCGGTGGATTACTGGATGGTGTAGTCGACCTGGCGTTAAGCTGGGAATTGGAGGCCTCTTGGCGAAAACATCTACGACATGTCTGGGGATGACCCTTTTCTGCCTCTCTTTTTTCTTCGGTGCCACGGCACAGGCGGAAAATACCCCCGGTGGGGAAGACGCCTCAATATGGGCCTTTGGGACATTGCAGGTTGAAAACGACCTATTTGCCAACATCTCCAATACTGACCGCCATTACACCAACGGCTTGCAGGCCGCTGTCCTGTCAAAAGAAATCGCGTTTGAGGGCTGGCTTCATGACATTGCCACCGTCCGTATTCCCTTCGGCGGCAGCGCTGCGACCCCGGCAACGCACCGGGTAGGCCTTGCCATCGGTCACACAATTTTTACGCCAGACGACACGGGAACGGCGACCCTCCTCGCCAATGATCGACCCTATGCTGCCTGGGCACACCTGACCCTGACTTTGCAGACATTATGGACCATCAATGATCGCAGCAGCTTTCAGGACCAGTGGAAATTTGACATTGGCGTTGTAGGCCCGGCGGCTGGAGGAGAGTTTGTACAGAACAACTGGCACAAACTGATCGGAGCGCAGGAGGTAAACGGGTGGCGCAACCAACTGCGCAACGAAATCGGGCTTAACGTTACTTTCGAGCGCGCCTGGAACAGCCCCGACCTTTCCCCCTCGCAACTGGGTGGGTACGAGGTTGACGGTATTCCTTATGTCGTGGCTGCATTTGGCAATGTTCAAACCTATCTGGGCGCCGGCGGAATTGTGCGGTTCGGCCCCGACCTTCCAGATGATTTCGGCCCGACCCGCATTTATCCCGGTGTCGGAGGATCGGAATGGTTTACGCCCACTGACGGCGATATTGACTGGTATCTGTTTGCCGGTCTGGAGAGCCGCCTGGTTGGCCGCGACATGTTTCTTGATGGAAACCTTCTCAGCGCCAGCCACAGTGTCGACAAGCGCCACCTGGTCAGCGATCTCAGACTGGGGGCCGTTATCATCTGGAAACGCGCCCGGCTCAGTTTCACCCATGTCTATCGCACGCGGGAATATTTCGCCCAGCCCAAACCAGACCAGTTCGGCTCGCTCACGCTTGGCTTTGCCTTTTGAACGGGCACTTGTGTTTAAGGCGGCATATGTCCGGTCTCCGTAGGGAAGGTGTCGCCTACACGCCGTGCGTCCTTTTTCCTTTTCTCAGAGGGATCAAC
>CAZNLO010000030.1:0-27657 GCA_964573935.1 uncultured Parvibaculum sp.
GTCCGGGGGGGGGGCTGCCGGTGCGGTAGCGGGGGTCGTGCCCGGGGAAGAGCAGGCCCCCGAGAGGGTCACTTACCGAGACCTAACCGCGCTGCTGGAAAGTGGTGATGTTGCGGCCCTGCAAGGTCAGCTCGCAGTGGCTGGCCGGGAGGTGGGGGCGGACCGTATTCGCCTTTTCACACAGCGCGGTCTGTTTACCCGGCGGATTATGGAAGCCATGGGGCTCGATGGCCTGAATGCGACGATTAGCGGCGAACAGGGATCGGGCACCCGCCAGGGGGAGGCGCGGGCGGCAAGATTGCGGGAGCTTCGTGAAACGTTTCGGTTGAAGGTTCGCGACTATGTGGAGCGGCAGCTTGAGCTCTATACGGCCAACGCGGGCCGCCAGTTGCGCGAAGAAGTTCTTTCACGGATCAAAATTTCAAATGTTGACCGTCGTGACTTTAAGCTCATGCAGGTGCTTGTCGCCAAAATGGCTAAGCGTCTCATTGCGCTTAATTCGCGACGGAAGAAGAAGGCGCGTCGAGGGCAGTTGGATGTGCGGCGGACGATCCGGCAGAACATTGAATTTGACGGACTGATGTTTGATATTGCCTGGAAACGGAGAAAGATTGACCGCCCCAAGGTGATTGCAATCTGTGATGTTTCGGGGTCGGTGGCGCAGTATGCGACTTTCCTTTTGATGTTTCTTTATTCGCTGTCGGAGGTTTTGCCCAACGTTCGGGCGTTTGCGTTCTCCAGCCAGTTGGGGGAAGTAACGGATCTCTTTTCGCAGAAGAAAATTGAAGCGGCTCTTACCGAAGCTTTGAGCGTTCACGGGGGCGGATCGACTGACTATGGGCGGGCATTTGAGGATTTTGAAGAACTGGCGCTTGAGGATGTGGACCATCGTACGACGGTTCTTATTCTGGGTGATGGTCGGTCCAATTTTGGCAATCCGCGAGCGGATATTCTTCACAAAATACACGATCGGGCACGGCGGGTTCTCTGGCTCAATCCGGAGGGAAAGTCGCTTTGGAACACGGGCGATTCTGAGATGCGTAGGCTCTCTGCCCATTGTGACCGGGCGGTGACATGCTCCTCGCTGAATGATCTGGAACGTGTGGTCAGCGATATTCTGCGCAGAGCGGTTTGATGTTATCGGCCTGAAAGATGATCTGCCGGATTGGCAGCGGCTGTTAAGCCTCCTAAGATCAAGTCCTGTGCCGTATGGCATGGCTGATGCACTGATGAGGGACAGGTGGCCCTAGAGTGTCTCATGATAAAGCAATCGTGGGCGATGGGTAGTGGCTGAAGAGGCGGTAAATTGTCGAGAGGGATGGGGCGTTGCGCACGCAAAGTATAGAGTTAAATTGGTTTTTTCCTTTCGTGCTTGGTTTGTTCCTGGTGGTGGGGGCTGTCTTGTGGGCCTGGCCAGCGCGGGCCACACCAGCGGTGCTTGTGGCTGGAACAGGGGCAGTTTCGGCCCCGGTGTCTGCGCGACTGCCGTTGCCCCGACCTGATACAGCCCCCCGGTCAACCGCCGTTTCGTCTGTTGTGAGACAAGCCACCTCCTCTTCTTTCTCTGGTGCGGAGAGGCCAGGTGAGGCCAGGCGTTTGCTTCCCCGGATTATGAATGTGGTTATTCTCGGGGATTCTCTGGGGGATGGCCTTTGGGCCGGCCTCTACCGGGAGTTGAAAGCTGACGGACGTTTCAACATCACCAAGCGCTCCAGGGTGTCGACCGGTTTTGTCCGCCGCGACTATTATGACTGGAATGCTGCGGTTGAAGATGTTCTGGATGAAGAGCAGGTGGATATTGCGATCATCATGATCGGCACAAATGACCGGCAGGTGCTGGTGGATGACGAGGGACGCCGCCATTCTTTGCGGACACCGGGTTGGGAAGCTGCCTACAAAGACCGGATTGACCGCTTTACCGCATCGCTGATGGAACGCGGTGTGCTGGTTTACTGGGTCGGTTTGCCGGTTATGCGAAGCCCTCGGTTCGGACGTGACATGCAGTATTTCAATTCCATCTATGAGGACCGGGCGGCGGCGAACGGTATTCCCTTTATTCCGACCTGGAATGATCTGGCAGACGGCGCGGGAGCCTATTCTGCCTATGGGGAAGATACGCGCGGGCGTCGTCGTTTACTGCGCGCCGACGATGGTATTCACTTTACGCTCGCCGGCTACAGGGTTCTTGCCGCCGTTGTGGCCGATGACCTGGTTAGCGACCGTGATGCCGGTATTGCCCCCGGTGGCCAGCAGCTTACCCATCTATCCCCGGTTGAGGTTCCGGCGTCTGAGGACGCAGCAGGAAACGCCACAATGGAGCCTGTCCCGGATGTAGCGCCTGTTCTTCGACCTGGGCGGGCGGACGACTGGCGGTGGCCGCGCCTGTGAAAAGGTACGTGGCGATGGGGCTTGTAGCGCTTGCGCTGGGGGCCTGCGCCTCGGCGCCTTGCGACCCTTCCGTGTCTGGGGACCCAGCATTGAGCGGCTTCTATGACCAGCTCTATGCCCTTGAAGCGGGAGGTGGCGAGGGAACAATCCGCATCCTTCATCTAGGGGACAGTCACATTGCGGGGGATCAGTTTTCGGGCTCTTTGCAGGCACATTTTGCCAGCCGATTTGGGGATGCAGGACGGGGCCAGTTGCCGCCGGGTGATCCTTTTGCGTACTACCGACGGCAGGGCATCGAGGTGCGTTCCAGCGCGGGCTGGACGGTTTTTTCCAGTTTCACCGGGGGGCATGTCGGGCCGTTCGGGCTGTCGGGTTTTCGCGCCGAAAGTGCTTCGGCGTCTGACTGGATGGCGTTGCGGCTTACGGACGCGCCCCCCATGGACGTTGTGACGCTTGAACTGCTTGAGCAACCGGGTGGGGGAACCCTGCATGTGGAGTTGAATGGCGTGACAGCCGGGTCGATCAGCACCAGAGGGGCAACGCCTGGGCTCTTACAGGTAACACTTAAAGGCGAGAGGGTGACGCATGTGCTGGTGCGACCGGATGGTGACGGACCGGTAGCGCTGCTGGGCTGGGGGGGAGCTGGAAGGGGCCCCGGGGTCGTGTATGAAGTGCACGGTATTCCAGGCGCGACTTTCCGGGTGATGGATGCCTGGGATGAGGAGATAGTTGCCGCTCAACTTGGGGCCAACACGCCTGACCTTATCCTTCTGGGGTATGGCACGAACGAGGGCTTTGACGATGCGCTTGATCTGGCGCTCTACACTGAGGCGCTGAGCCGGCGCCTTGCCGCTTTGAAGCGGATGGCGCCGACAGCAACCATTATGTTGCTTGGGCCGTTTGATGGAGCGCGGTTGCCTGCATGGACAGACCGGGCGCTTCGGTCTGGCGACAGCTCGCGTGCGGCACTGCCGTGTGCACCGCTGGCGTTGCATGAACGCGCGACCTACGGTTCGCTCAGCGCTGAGCGCAACCCGGTTCTTGGGCGTTGGCACGGACCCCCAAATCTTGGCAAAGTACGAGATGCGCAAAAGCGCGTTGCGCGCGCCCATGGGGTGGCTTTTTGGGACGGGGCGGCCGCGATGGGTGGCGCGTGCGCTGTTCACAGATTTGTCTTTTCCGATCCGCCGTTGGCCTATGGGGATCATGTTCACCTAACCCCTGCCGGGTCGAGCCACCTGGCCGACCGTCTGTGGGACACTCTCATGGCGCCCTATGCGTCGTTTCTCTGCCGAACGAGGCTGGCTTTGTGAGTTTGATTTTCGTAAAGGTGCGCTGATGCGCGGGGGCTGCTCCGCGTTAAGGTAAATAACACCTTAACGTTGAGATTTGGGCGCTAACGCGGGACAATCCCCCCTTATGGCGTGTGTCCGTTAACGTGAACGGGCTCCGCTTGTCTTTTGGGGGCTAGGTGCGGAATGCTTTTTCCGACATTTGAGTTTGGCGTTTTCTTTTTAATCGTTTTCGTTGTCAGTTGGGAGCTGCGGCGAAAAGTCGATATGCGCAAACTTTTTTTGCTGGCGGCCTCCTATACTTTCTATGGGTGGTGGGACTGGCGGTTTGTCGGTTTGATTGCGCTGTCTTCGCTGGCAAACTACCTGTTTGGTCGTGCCATAGGCGGATTTGAACGCGACTGGATACGGCGTTTGTTTGTTGGCCTTGCTGTTATCGCCAATCTTTCTGTTCTGGGCTTTTTCAAGTATTATGGGTTCTTCCTCGAAAGCTTGGATGACGTTCTGACCAGTGTGGGGCTGGCGCGGGATCTTGTCTTTCTGGAAATTATCCTGCCTGTTGGGATTTCCTTCTTCACGTTTCAGGGCATCTCTTACGTGGTGGATGTTTACCGCCGTGAGATCAACGCTGTACGTTCCCCCCTCGACATTTTTCTCTATATTTCGTTTTTTCCCCAGCTTGTGGCAGGTCCAATTGTGCGTGCGGCGCACTTCCTGCCCCAGTTGGAGGAAAAACCTCGGCTGACGCGCGCGATGGTGGGGCTGGGGGTCACACTCATTCTCTCCGGTCTCATCAAGAAGATGGTGATTGCGAACTATCTGGCAACGGAACTGGTGGACCCGGTTTTCTTCGACCCCAGCACGCTTGGCGCTATTGACCTGCTGGTGGGCGTCTACGGATATGCAATCCAGATTTATTGTGACTTCTCCGGCTACAGCGATATTGCTATTGGGATTGCCGCGTTGTTGGGGTATCGCTTCAATGCGAACTTCAACCAGCCTTACCGGGCCGCCTCCCTGCGGGAGTTTTGGCAGCGGTGGCATATTTCGCTGTCGACATGGCTTCGTGACTATCTCTACATTCCTCTCGGGGGGAGCAGAAACGGTGAATGGGCGACCTACCGAAATCTGTTTTTAACCATGTTTCTGGGCGGGATTTGGCACGGCGCGGCCTGGACGTATGTTTTCTGGGGTGGTTTTCATGGGGCGGCGCTTGGGATTGAGCGATATGTTCAGCGGCGGTTTTCCTCGCGTGTGGAGGGAGATGAACCACAGGCCGCGTCGCGTCTGTCGGACGGGGTAAGCTGGGCCATCGGGGTTGTTGTCACGTTTCATCTGGTCTGTTTTGCCTGGATTTTCTTTCGAGCGGAGAACTTTGGGCTGGCCTTTGATTATCTCGTGGGATTTGCGGACTGGTCGAGCCCGGTTCAACATGCAACGCCGTTTCTGGCATTGCTGATTGCCGGTTCGCTTGCTTTTCATTTTACGCCGCCTGCACTTGGCCGGTGGGTAGGTGACGGCCTGAAATGGCTTCCTTCTCCGGCTCTGGGGCTTGTATTTGGTGCCGGCCTGTTTCTCATCTGGGCGGTTGCGCCCGAGGGTGTTGCACCCTTTATCTACTTTCAGTTCTAAGGTGCTCTTATGAATGCGATCACGCCGATAGAGATGGAAGGGGTTGTCGAGAGGTTCGACGATCTTGGTGCGCTTGATGAGGGGTGGCAGGCGACATCCAGGGCAGATATTCGGGAGGAGGAGGAAACCCGGCAAAGCGTTGGGCGGGTTCGTAGGGCTTTTGGGATTACAGCCCTTATTCTACTTCTTTTGAACAGTGAGAGCCTTGAGCTGCTGGTTCAGGGGCTTTCCATTGGTCCGGTGCAGGACACGGTTATCACCATGACGCAGACGTGGAACAGTGAGATGGAGCGCCATGGTGTGGCGCGGATCCTGTCGACCATTCGCGCTCAGGTGGCCGGTTTTGTGGAGCGGCCCTGGGAGGTGGAGCGCAATGGTGATGCCATGGGAAACGAGGGTGCTGCGCGCAGTGGGGAAATAATCCAGCGGGATGGGCCGGATGTTCGCTTGCGCTCGCGCGAAAGTGACGTTCAGGAGCCCGCAGCGGTTTTACGCGGGCCTGTGGTGGAGCGGCCCGGTGCAGATGTTTTGGGTCCTTGAGTATCCGCTGGGGTGGAAGAACGCGATCTAACGCGGCAGGTTGCTTGCGCCGGTCAGAAAAATATCAACTTCCCGGGCGCATTGGCGTCCTTCCCGGATAGCCCAGACGACCAAAGACTGGCCACGACGCATGTCCCCGCAAGCAAATATTTTTTCCTGGCTTGACTGGTAGGTGGATGTGTCGGCGGCCACGTTGCCCCGGTCATCGAGTTCGACATCAAGCTGTTCGAGCATTCCTTCCTTTATCGGATGGATAAAGCCCATGGCAAGCAGAACAAGGTCTGCTTTCAGTTCAAATTCGCTTCCGTCGATGAGTTGCATTTTATCATCGACGCGGATGCAATGGAGCTTCTTCACCTGTCCGTTGGGACCGGAGAAATTTCTTGTCATGACGGCAAATTCACGCTCCGCGCCTTCCATCTGGCTAGTTGAAGTCCGCAATTTCAATGGCCAGTCGGGCCATGTCAGAAGCTTGTCTTCTGTAGTTGGCGGTGTTTGCGTGATTTCAAGTTGCGTTACGGAAAGGGCTCCGTGGCGTACGGAGGTTCCGATGCAGTCGGATCCCGTATCGCCCCCTCCAATGACCACAACATGTTTGCCGCTGGCCATGATGGGTTCGACAAGTCCCAGCGGTTCGCCGCTTACGCGACGGTTCTGCTGAGGCAGGAAATCCATTGCGAAATGGATGCCTGACAACTCGCGCCCTTCAATGGGTAGATCGCGAGGCTCTTCGGAGCCGCCGGAAACGACAACGGCGTCGTGCTCTTTCGCGAGGTCAGAGGCGGTGATGTCGACACCAACATTCGTGTTGTAGTGAAAAGTAACGCCCTCCGCTTCCATCTGCTCGACCCGGCGATCAATGTGGTGCTTTTCCATTTTGAAATCGGGAATGCCATAGCGCAGCAGGCCGCCGGCCCGGGCATTTTTTTCGTACAGATGGACATCGTACCCGGTGCGTGCGAGCTGCTGGGCACACGCCATGCCAGCGGGACCGGCTCCGACGATGGCTACTTTTTTGCCCAGCGCGTGGCGGGGAGGCTCGGGTTGTATCCAGCCGTTTTCCCACCCCCGGTCAATAATGGCGCATTCGATTGTTTTGATTGTCACGGGTTCGTCGATCAGGTTCAAAGTACACGATGCTTCGCAGGGGGCCGGGCAAATCCGACCCGTGAACTCCGGGAAATTGTTTGTTGAGAGAAGGTTCAGAAGGGCCTTCTTCCAGTCATCGTGATAGACGAGGTCGTTCCAGTCCGGAATTTGATTGTTGACGGGGCAACCGTCATGGCAAAACGGAATGCCGCAATCCATGCAGCGTGCCGCCTGGTTCTTGGTGCTCTCCCCGGAAAGGGGGATGACAAATTCCTTGAAGTTCCGAATGCGGTCCGCAGCGGGCTTTACTGTTCGCTCGTGCCGGTCAATTTCCAGAAACCCTGTGACTTTACCCATGTCTATTCTCCCGCCGCTGCAAGTTGTTGTGCTTGTATCTGGCTTGCTGCGAGTTCTTCGAGGGCGCGCCTGTACTCAACCGGCATGACTTTCCTGAATTTTGGCAGATAGTCTTCCCAACTTTCCAGGATGGTGCGGGCTCTTGTGGAGTTTGTGTAATGCGCGTGATTTTCGATGAGCTGGCGTAGCCGTTCGCTGTCGAAGCGGGTCAGGTCTGCCAGGACGTCGACGCGTCCATGGGTTTCCAGGTCGCCGCCTTGATGGTGATGGTCGGCGTTGGCTTCTTCTTCTCCCAGTATGGGTTCAAGCTCAACCATTGACATGTTGCAGCGTTTTTCAAAGATACCTTCTTCATCCAGCACGTACGCAATGCCGCCGGACATGCCGGCAGCAAAGTTTCGGCCTGTTTCACCCAGTACAACCACCACGCCGCCGGTCATATATTCACAGCAGTGATCGCCGGCACCTTCGACGACGGCAATGGCGCCGGAGTTTCTGACAGCGAAGCGTTCGCCCGCAACGCCGCGGAAATAACATTCTCCCTCAACTGCTCCATAGAGAACCGTGTTGCCGACAATGATGCTTTCCTCGGCCGTGATGTTCGTGGCTTCCCGGGGTGGATAGACAATCAGGCGACCGCCAGACAGGCCTTTTCCGACATAATCGTTGGCTTCGCCTTCAAGCTCCAGAGTTACACCGCGTGTGACCCAGGCACCAAAGCTCTGTCCGGCTGTCCCTTTCAGCTTGATGTGCACCAGATTGTCTGGAAGACCCTCGTGTCCCAACCGTGCTGCTATTTCGCCACCAAGCATGGTGCCGGCGGAGCGGTCTGTGTTGCGGATCGGTAGCTCAATGAAAACTGGTTTTCCGTCTGTGATGGCCGGTTCGGCCAGCTTTATGAACTTGCGGTCCAGAATATCGTCAATGTTGTGATCCTGGCTCTTGGTATGATAGATGCCAACGCCTTCTGCGGGTTTGGGTTTGGCGAACATGCGGGAGAAATCGAGGCCGTTTGTTTTCCAGTGATCGACGACATCGCGCTTGTCGAGCATTTGCATCTGGCCGATCATTTCATCGAAGGTGCGGTATCCGAGTTCCGCCATCAGGGTGCGTACTTCTTCGGCCACAAAGAAGAAATAATTGATGACATGCTCCGGCGTGCCGACAAAGCGTTTGCGCAAAACCGGGTCCTGGGTTGCAATACCAACCGGGCAGGTGTTCAGGTGGCATTTGCGCATCATCAGGCAACCGGCGGCGATGAGGGGGGCAGTGGCAAAGCCAAATTCATCTGCACCCAATAGTGCACCAATTATAACGTCACGCCCTGTGCGTACCCCTCCATCAACCTGAACTGCAATTCTGTCGCGCAGACGATTCAGAACGAGTGTTTGATGGGTTTCCGCCAGGCCCATCTCCCAGGGTGATCCAGCGTGCTTGAGAGAAGTAAGGGGGCTTGCGCCTGTGCCGCCATCAAACCCTGAAATGGTAACATGGTCAGCGCGGGCCTTTGAGACACCGGCAGCGATGGTGCCGACGCCTACTTCAGAGACCAGTTTGACGCTGATTGCTGCGCGCGGGTTGACGTTCTTCAGATCAAAAATCAGTTGGGCCAGGTCTTCGATCGAATAAATGTCGTGGTGCGGTGGGGGGGAAATAAGCCCAACGCCCTGGGTCGAATGGCGCACCTTGGCGATGACGGCATCCACTTTGTGTCCAGGCAACTGCCCGCCTTCGCCAGGCTTGGCTCCCTGCGCCATTTTAATCTGGATCATGTCGGAGTTGGCAAGATATTCCGTCGTTACGCCAAAACGCCCGGAAGCAACCTGCTTGATGGCGGAACGCTTGCTGTCACCATTGGGCATGGGCACGAAACGGTCTGTCTCTTCGCCCCCTTCGCCGGTATTGGACTTGCCGCCGATCCGGTTCATGGCAATGGCCAGTGTGGTATGCGCTTCCTGGCTGATGGAGCCGTAAGACATGGCCCCTGTTGAAAACCGCTTTACGATGTCTTGGACGCTTTCCACTTCGCTGAGCGGGACGGTTTTGCGCCCATCTTCCTCTGCCGTTTTGATGGCAAAGAGGCCGCGAATTGTCAGCAGGTTGTTGTTCTGTTCATTTACGGCTTTTGCAAAAGCATCATAGTCGGCACGGGAATTTCCGCGTACGGCGTGTTGCAGATCGCGGATGGTTGAGGGGGTCCAGACATGGTCCTCACCTCGCGTGCGATAGGCATAGTCGCCGCCGACGGCGAGAGCGTCGCGAAGTTCAGGGACATCGCCAAACGCGTCGCGATGGCGCACAACGGTTTCCTCGGCTATTTCGGGCAGCCCAATACCTTCGATGGTGGTTGAGGTTCCGGTGAAATATTCTTTCACGAATTTTGAATTCAGGCCGACAGCGTCAAATATCTGAGCGCCGCAGTAGGATTGGTAGGTGGAGATGCCCATTTTGGACATGACCTTCAGCAGGCCCTTGTTAACGGCTTTGATGTAACGGCTTTGAACTTCAGCGTTTGTCAGGTCAGCGGACTGACGGTGGTCTGCGTGAACCAGTGTTTCAAATGCCAGGTAGGGATTGATTGCTTCTGCGCCAAAACCCGCGAGACATGCAAAGTGATGGATTTCACGAGCTTCCCCTGTTTCAACCACGATGCCAACGGCGGTGCGCAGTTCCTTGCGGATCAGGTGGTGGTGCACCGCGGCGGTTGCGAGCATTGCGGGTATGGCGATGCGCTCCGAGGAAATAGCCCGGTCGGAGAGAATAATGATGTTGCCGCTGCCACGGACTTCGGTTTCGGCTTCGGAGCACAAGGTGTGGAGCGCTGCCTCCATGCCTGGGGCACCTTCGTTTGCATCATAGGTGATGTCGAGGGTTGTGGAGCGAAAGTTACTGTCGGCAATAGTGGCAATTGAGCGGATTTTTTCCAGACCCTCGTCGGTCAGGATGGGCTGGCGCACCTCCAGTCGCTTTTGATCTCCGGCGGAATGCAGATCAAGGAGGTTTGGCCGAGGTCCGATGAGGGACACAAGCGACATAACCGTTTCTTCTCGGATCGGGTCGATGGGTGGGTTCGTTACCTGTGCGAAGAGTTGTTTGAAGTAGGTGTAGAGCAGCTTTGACTTGTTCGACAAGGCGGAGATGGGCGTGTCTGTGCCCATGGAGCCAATGGCTTCCTGCCCTGTCTCGGCCATTGGGGCAAGGAGCAGGCTCATGTCTTCCTGAGTGTACCCAAAGGCCTGCTGGCAGTTGAGTAGCTCAGCGTCGGTACGCTGTGTCGGGGTCAATTCCGGGTCAGGCAGGTTTTCCAGAACGATCTGGCCGCGGTCGAGCCATTCCTGATAGGGATGGGATGCGCTCAGCGCAGACTTTAGCTCCTCATCGTCGATGATGCGACCTTGTTCAAGATCGATCAGCAACATTTTGCCGGGCTGCAATCGCCACTTTTTAATCACTTTGCTTTCATCCGGCGGCAACACACCCATCTCGGAGGCCATCATGACATCGCCGTCATCGGTGACGTAGTAGCGCGCCGGGCGCAGGCCGTTGCGGTCCAGGGTCGCACCGATTTGCCGACCGTCTGTAAAGGCGATTGCGGCAGGGCCATCCCATGGTTCCATGAGGGCGGCGTGGTATTCGTAGAACGCGCGCCGGTCTTTATCCATGAGCGGGTTGCCTGACCAGGCTTCGGGGATCAGCATGACCATGGCGTGAGCGAGAGAGTATCCACACTGCACCAGCAGTTCGAGGGCGTTGTCAAAACTTGCCGTGTCGGATTGTCCTTCGAGGATGATCGGATACAATTTTTTAAGATCGTCGCCGAAGACCTCGGAGACCATGGAGCCCTGGCGCGCGAACATCCAGTTCTCATTGCCCCGTTTGGTGTTGATCTCACCGTTGTGGCAGACCATTCGGTAGGGGTGAGAGAGGCTCCATGTAGGAAAAGTGTTTGTGGAAAACCGCTGATGCACAAGGGCGAGGGCTGAGACGAAGTCTTCGTCTGTCAGGTCCTTATAATATTTCCCCACCTGTGCTGCGAGCAACATGCCCTTGTAGGTGATGGTCCGCGATGAGAATGAGGGGACGTAGAAGAAGCCTGCGCTTTCCTCGTCCGCCATGGCGGTAACGCCCAGTTCGACACGCTTGCGAATGACAAACAGTTTGCGCTCAAATGCATCCTGATCTGGCGTGTTCTCGCCGCGAGCTACAAAAACCTGGCGGTGGAATGGTTCCGTTGGCAGCACGGAATATCCCAGGTCGGAATTATCGACGGGGACGGTCCGCCATCCGAGCAGGGTCTGGCCTTCTGCGGCAATCATGTCTTCGACCAGGGCTTCCATTTTTGCGCGCGGTTCTTCTTGCCTGGGTAGAAAGAAGAAGCCCACGCCATAGTCGCCTGCATCGGGAAGTTCGATGTTTTCAGCCTTTGCAGCTTTACGCATAAATGTATCAGGCATCTGAACCAGCAGGCCCGCGCCGTCACCTGCCTCGGGATCGGCGCCGACGGCACCGCGATGCTCCAGGTTTTCAAGAATCCTGAGGCCGTCGGCGACAATTTTGTGACTTTTGCGATTGTGTATGTTGGCGACAAAACCGATACCGCAGGCATCGTGTTCGTTCGCTGGATCATACAGACCTTGCGCTTGAGGAAGACCTGCCGGGCGAACGGTTTTCGTCCGCTCACGCGTGCTTGTTTTCCGGCTCGATCCGCCGGTTTCCTGGCTCTGCTTCATAATGTCTGTCATCTCAGCCCAATCATCTCAAACTTGATATACATCCCAGTGTCCAGCGCTGCTTCTCAGCTCTGGTTTTCTCGTGGTCCAACTCCCCAATCCGTTACCGCGCAGAAAGCACGCGCGGCAGTGAGTTGGGTCACAACGCTCCACCACGTGTCTTTGCAGTGCCGCCTTTCGAGCGGACTTTCTCTGCGAGACGCCCTTGTCTAAACCGCGCCCGGGCCGGGCGTTCCTCGTGTTGCTGGCTGGACGCCTGCCAACACATTCTCTGCTCACAAAAGTTGGTCTGGAGCCGGGGGATATTGCCAGATAAGGGGGGCGGGGATCAAGGGAGTGAGACAGGATTACTGACCTATAAAATACCTATATATATCAGATAGTTAAGTTCTTTTTTTCGGGTGGTCGTAGAATTCTTCTTCCGGACCGCCTGGCCATGAAGCCACAAATAGGCGTGAAGTTGGGGTTGTGACCCTCCTTTGGGCTTATCGCGGCGTTTTGCCCGAGCGAGGTCGTTAACCATTTCGGCCTCAGAGAAAACCGGGGCGGCGTTCACGGGAAGGTGAGTGACCGCGAGGAAGGTACCGCGTATTCGTGACTTTCACTTGAAGTCGAAATTTTGCATTATTGCTCCTGCAAGGCAGACATGGCTTGCCTTGCCGGTCCGTGGGGTCCGGTAGTGAATTTAATCATCTTAATAATCTACCTTGGAGAAAATCATGAAAAAATCTGTTACTTCAGCTCTTGCCATTGCTGGCGCCATGAGTGCTGCCCTTGTTCTGGCGACCTTGCCAGCATCAGCAGCCAGCCCGGAAGGCAAGGAGAAATGCTACGGTGTTTCGCTTGGCGGCCAAAATGATTGTGCTGCAGGTCCAGGTACAAGTTGTGCCGGCACATCGACCATTGATTTTCAGGGAAATGCTTGGAAATATGTTCCTGCTGGTACCTGTGAGTCCATGGATACACCACATGGCAAAGGCAGCCTGGAAGAAGTATCACGCCCTTAAGCGGTAGCTGGATGAAAGGTACCGGGTGCCCCTCCCGGTTGTACTCCAATGACCAATTGTCCAGCATATCAGCCCAGCCCGGTCCCGGCGTCTGTCGGGGTCGGGCTGAAAGCTGTGCACTATGCCGAAATTCTTGCGACCGAGCCCCGCGTGGGCTGGTTTGAAGTTCACCCGGAAAACTACATGGGGGACGGGGGCAGTCCTCATGCCTATCTCGGTGCGATACGTGAAAAATACCCACTGTCACTTCACGGGGTGGGGATGTCGCTTGGCGGCGTGGCGCCGCTGGATGCCGATCACCTTGCACGTTTCGCCAAGCTTATCCGTCAATATGAACCAGGTCTTGTTTCAGAGCATCTCGCCTGGTCAACTCATGAGGGCGCATTTCTTAACGATTTGCTGCCGTTGCCTCTGACCGATGAGGCGCTGAGGCTTATGTGTGAGCATGTAGACCAGATGCAGACAGTCCTTGGGCGCACAATTCTTGTCGAAAACCCCTCTACCTATCTCGCGTTTGAAGGGGAAACAATGAGCGAGCCAGCCTTTTTGCACGCTCTGGCGGCACGTACGGGCTGCGGTCTTCTGCTCGACGTCAACAATGTTTATGTATCGGCCTGCAATCATGACTTTGGCGCTGAGGCCTATATTGATGAGGTGGATGGCGGGCTGATCGGTGAGATACACCTTGCCGGACATGCTGTCGAGGCGGTTGGGGATGTGAACTTGCGCATTGACGACCATGGGTCGCAGGTCTGCTCCGATGTCTGGAAACTCTATGAGCGATTGATTATGCGGGTTGGGCCTAAACCAACTCTGATCGAATGGGATACGAACGTTCCCGCTTGGAATATTCTGAAAGCGGAGGCGGACAAAGCCCAGATGATCCTCGGGCAGAATGACCTCCTGCTTGGAAGGAGGCATGGTGATGCTCAGCTTGCGTGAGTTTCAAACTGCTTTTGGTAAGGCGATGCGGGCTTCTTCCTCAGATGAGGTTGTCATGGTGCGTGATGTTGTGCGCGAAGGCGGTATTGCCTTTGAGCGCCGGCTGGACGTTTATCGCAACAATATTCACGCCAGCCTGATCGATGCATTGGAAAGCACCTTTCCGGTGGTAACGCGTCTTGTGGGTGTCAAATTTTTTCGGGCAATGGGCCGGGAATTTTTAAGGGCTCACATGCCGGAACGAGGGACTTTGGTTGGTTTTGGCGGTGAGATGCCGCGGTTTCTGGATGAGTTTGAACCGGTGGTTTCCCTGCCTTACCTTAGCGATGTTGCCCGGCTGGAGCTTGCCTGGCTGATATCCTATCACGCGGTTAATGATATTTCCGTTGATCCCAATGAGCTTGGCACCATCCCTGCTGAAGAGATGGCGGGCCTTCGTTTTGACCTTCATGGGGCAGTTCAAACCCTCACTTCGCCCTTTCCGATCCGGTTGATCTGGCTGGCGAACAGGAGGGATGAAAAACCAGGTGCCATTGATCTTGCGGCCGGTGGCGAAACTGTTCTGTTGTGCCGCCCAGCTCTTGAGGTGGTGGTTCATAATTCCACGCGTGAAATTGCGGCGTTTGTAGAGGCCATTGGGGAGGGTTTGCCGCTGGCCAAGGCTGCGGAGGCGGCGTTTGCAGTCTCAGAAGATTTTGATCTTGTCGAAGCTTTACATGTTCTTTTAGCTGGTGGCGCGTTCGCCCGTGTTCACCGTTCAGCAAATACAAATACGGGGTGATATTATGAGCGAAATGCGCGCGGTTTCGGGTTTCCCCGGTCAGGTTAAACGACTGATCGGTAGAGTTCTTGTGTTAGCCGATGGCATTCCTGCTGTTGCTTTTGATGTTGCGATGCGGGTCAGTGTTGCGATGGTTTTCTGGCGGTCGGCGCGCACAAAAGTTGAAGATGTTCTTACTTTGAAGCAAAGCACTTTCTTTTTGTTTCAGTATGAGTACGCCTTGCCGGTTGTGCCGTATGAAATTGCGGCTTATATGGCGACGTACGCAGAACATTTTTTCCCAATTTTGATTGTGCTTGGCTTTGCGGCGCGGTTCAGTGCGGCAGCGCTGCTGGTGATGACATTGGTTATTCAGGTGTTTGTCTATCCCGGTGCCTGGGCAGTGCATCTGCTGTGGGCCTCTATCCTGATTTACATTGTTGCGCGGGGAGCTGGCGTGATGTCGATAGACCATCTCATTAAGCGCCGCTTTTCCTGACTTTGCGTTGTCCGGCCGGGTTCGTTGAGCCATGAACATGTGCTTGTTGTTTAGCGGTTCTTAATAGCGCAGAGCCTAAGCTGATGGTCTCAATGTCGGCAATTCAGGTGAGGGCTTTGGCCATGGCTGATAGCAAAGCGGCTTCCCCCCATGCCAACCGCCTGGCTATGGCGGAAGCGGCTGTGTCTGCGATGAAGGACGGATATAAAGAACAGTTGCAGGCGGATGCCAAACAGCTTTCTAGTATTTGGAAGGCGATTGACCCCGCGAACCCGGGTGTTGAGCGTATGGATGCGCTTTTCGACATTGCGCATAATCTCAAAGGACAGGCCGGTACGTTCGGGTATGATCTGGTTACCTCTGTGGCCGACTCCCTTTGCGAACTGCTGCTGAATGAGGGCGCTAGGTCTGAAAAAATGAAAGCGGTGGGGCAACATGTCAGCGCCCTCAACCGGATTGTTGACAACGGCATTTCCGGGTCTGGCGGTGAAGTAGGTGCAAAAATCCTTCAGGCGCTGCAAACTCTGTCAGAGAAACGGTGATGGCCGTTGATGTCATATGAAATGTTCTAAGCGGCAGATTGATCGTCGTCCATTTCCAGATCATCCAGCAAATCAGACAAGAATGCCTCTTCATCTTGTTCTGGCCTGTCTTGTGAGGGGAACGGTTCTGAAGCCAGTTCCGGGTCCGGTCGGGCTTCTCTTTGTTCACCCATCACGGTTGCCATTTCGTCGAGTAGAAAATCGATGCTGATGGGCTTGGAGACAAACCCGTTCATGCCTGCTTGCATGTAGGTCTCGCGGGTACCTGCCATGGCATGGGCCGTGAGGGCGATGATCGGAATGTCTTTCCATGGTTCGTCGGAGGCGCGAATGACCTTGGTCGCCAGAATGCCATCCATTTCAGGCATTTGTATATCCATCAGTATGAGATCGTAGCTGTTTTCCCGCAATTCCCTGATTGCTTCGACACCGTTGGGTTTTATTGTAATCCGGTGATCCAGTTTTTCCATGATGGCCGTCATCAATTTGGCGTTGATGGGCTGGTCCTCTGCGATGAGGATGCGCCATTCCGGTGAGCGTGCGGAAGACCAGGCTAACGACTGTTGTGTGGGCCGTTGTTCTGGCCGGGATGATTTTTTTTCCTCAGGCACCTCGAAAGGAAACGACACTGTGAACGTGCTTCCCACACCAAGGCGACTGCGCATTTTGATGGTACCTTCCATCAAAGTCGCCAGCTCGCGGCAGATGGCCAGTCCGAGGCCAGTGCCGCCGTGTGTGCGTGAGATGGAGCTGTCTGCCTGAGAGAACCGCCGAAACAGCTTTTCCTGCGCTTCGTCCGAGATACCTATACCTGTATCAGATATCTCGCAGCGGATGAAATTGGGACCGGCTTCCGGGTCGAGGGCGACCGATACTTTGACCTCGCCGGTGTCGGTGAATTTGATCGCATTGCTTATCAGATTGAACATAATCTGACGCATCCGGGTTGGATCCCCCAGAATGACAGGAGGGATTGCGGGGTCAATTTCGGCGTGGAAGTTGAGGGCCTTCTCTTTCGCATGTGCCTGCATGATGTCGACGACGGTGTTGACGACATCTGCCAAACGGACAGGGACATGCTCCAGTTCCAGGCCATTTTCTTCAAGGCGGGTAAGGTCGAGAATATCGTTCAGGAGCACGAGCAGGTTTTTTCCAGACTCGTGGATTGTTGTGGCGAGATTGTGCTGGTCTGTGTCCAGATCGCTGTCGATTAACAATTCGGCCATGCCGAGTACGCCGTTCATCGGTGTTCTCAATTCATGACTTATGGTGGCTAGAAATTCGGACTTCGCGCGGTTGGCCTGTTCTGCTCCTTCTTTTGCTGAAGAAAGTTCCTCTGCAAAATTGCGCAGTTTTTCGCGCTCTTCTTCCAGCTCTTTTTTTGCTTCCTGCAGGTCAATGATGCGTTTGTGAAGCTCCTTGCGGTTGGCGATCAACAGATTGTTGATTTTACTCCAAGGTGCGAGGAGACGATTTTTCCAGAACACGAGCAGCCCTGATGTTGCGACCATAGCGCCGAGGAAACAAAAACCTGCGACGAAGAAGCTGGATGTCATCGATGGGGAGAGAAGAGGTGTCTCTGGAGAAGCGCTCAGGTGTTCTGCGATGTACACAACCGTGGCGGGCCCAAAAGTGAGAGCCAGAATTGAGGCGGCGGAGACCCATAGAATGCGGTGCAGGCCAATTCCCGGCGAGGGGTTTTTCTCAATACCCTTTTTGGTACTCATGGTTGATATCCACCCTTGCCACCCGACCTTCCGCGGTATGCTAGTGGTCTGCTGTAAATCATCCCTTAAGCGAGGGGGCAGGGTTTCTTGTATGGTTAAAGCCCCCTTAAGGCTCTCTTGCTGTCGTGGGCGGCCCGTTTTCTGTTTATCGTACACGGGGCATTGAAGCTGCGGCCCTGGTGGTTAAGATGTTGATCTTTCGGGGGACAGGGGAATGGGCATATGTCACGAGTGAATGTTATTTTGCGGCGCATAGGCATGACTTTTGTTGGAATGGTGCTTGCCACAACCCTGTCGGGGGAGGCGGATGCGAAGGTTGAGGGGGATACGATTTACCTGGGTGCGGCCATTTCGCTTACTGGAAGATACTCGACCAACGGGGCGCATACCCAACTTGGATATGACCTTGCTGTGGAGCAGATCAACGCTGCGGGGGGCGTCAAGGTCGATGGGAAAACTTACAAGCTTGCCATCGTGTATTACGATGATGAGTCAACGCCGGCGCGGGGCGCTCAGCTTGCCGAGCGGTTGATCCAGCAGGATGGCGTGACCTTTCTCCTGGGCCCCTATTCCTCAGGGCTTACCCGGGCGATAGCCCCGATAACCGAGAGATATGGTATCCCCATGGTTGAGGCGAACGGTGCCTCGATTTCGCTGTTTCAGCAGGGGTACAAATATCTGTTCGCGGTGCTTTCAACGACTGAGCAATACCTTCAAGGGGCTGTAGAGCTGGCGGCACAAACGGCGGGGGAAGGGGAGAGCCTGCGTGTGGCACTGGCCATGGAGAACGACCCGTTCTCGCAGGATGTTCGCGCCGGGGTTCTGGATGATGTGGAACGTCTTGGCATGCGAATTGTGATTGATGACAAGCTGCCGCCGGAGCTTAGCGATATGTCTGCAACGCTTGCAAAGGTTCGTGTGCTGAAGCCCGACCTTCTGGTCGTTTCAGGCCATGCGAAAGGGGCAGCTCTTGCCATTCGGCAAATCGCCGATGGGCGTGTGGATGTTCCCATGCTGGCACTCACCCATTGCGATTCGGCTCAGATAATAGAAAAATTCGGAACGAAGGCTGAATATGTTCTGTGTGCGTCCCAGTGGGCGCCGGGGCTTACCTACTCTGATCCACTCTTCGGCTCTGCGGGCGATTTTGCCACCCTTTTTGAAGCGACTTACGGGTATGTGCCCCCTTATCAGTCGGCGGAGTCTGCGGCGGCGGTGATGGTGTTTGCAGATGCGTTTGAGAGGGCGGGTACGTTTGACACCGTTGCTGTGCGTGATGCCCTTGCCGATACTGACCTCATGACATTCTATGGTCGGATTGATTTTGATGATACCGGTCGAAACATTGCCAAGCCCATGGTTCTCTATCAGGTGCAAGATGGTGCGTTTCGGGTTGTCTATCCTGAGGAGTTTGCCGAGGCACCGTTCCGCTATCCCACGCCCCGGTGGGCTGATCGATGAGGCTGCGCCACAATGCTTGAAAACCTGCAACTGCTTTTTTCCTACCCGGTTCTGGGGGGAGACCTGATTGCCAATGGCCTCATGATCGGCGCTATTTTTGCGCTGGCAGCGTTTGGCATGGCCCTTGTCTGGGGTGTGCTTGGCATTATCAACATTGTGCAAGGCGAGTTTGTGATGCTTGGGGGATTCGTTGCCCTGACCGCCGCCGGGGTCGGGCTGACCCCTCTGGCTACTATCCCTGTTGCCGCGCTGGCTTTATTTATCATCGGCTGGGGCCTCTACAGGCTGGTGATTTTCCGTGTTGTTGACTGCGATCTTTTTGTTTCTCTCCTTGCGACCTTTGGGCTGTCGATTGTTTTGCAGCAATTGTCGAATGAGATTTTTGGCGCCGATGTGCGAACACTGGAGACCGGACTTGGTACACAGTATCTACTGGACGGGCAGATTGTTTTGCCGGAGATAAAAATTGTGGCTTTTGGTACGGCTCTGATTGTCGGGCTTGTGCTGTGGGTGTTTTTGAAACGCGCCCGGTTGGGTCAGGCGATCCGGGCGACGGCGCAAAACGCGCGCGCGGCACGTATTCTGGGGATCAATACGGACCGGGTTTACGCTGCCACATATGCCTTGAATGCCGCTCTGTGCGGCGCGGCAGGAGCTCTGGTTGTTATGGCATGGACGATCCATCCCTATATGGGGTTGCCGTACACCGTCCGCTCTTTCCTTGTGGTGATTGTGGCAGGGCTGGGCAATGTTGGTGCGGTGATCGGGGCCGGACTTGGGCTGGGTGCACTTGAAAACATCGCAGGTTTCATTTTTGGAATTGAGTATCAAATTGCTTTTGTCTTTGTGTTGATGGTTGTGATCCTGGTCGTGCGCAATCTGTTGTTGCGCCGCAAGCGGGAATATCTGAAGTGACGCATGTGCAGAAGTATGGATTGGTTGGCTTTGGTCTTGTGGTTGTGCTCGTGGCCCCCTTCGTGGTGCCGCAGTTCGCAACACAACTCACCATGCTGTGGCTGATGGTTGTCTTTGCTCTTACCTGGGACGTGTTGGGCGGGCAGATGGGTTACAACTCATTTGGTAACGTCGTGTTCTTTGGCATTGGGGCCTATGCCTGCGCCGTTATTCAACGTGACCTGGGTCTCGACTATTTTCCGGGTCTCGCGGCGGGATTGCTTGTAGCCGGCCTTCTTGCCTCGCTCGTGGCGATTGTTCTTGGCGCTGGGATGCTGGGGCTTCGGGGGCACTATTTTGCCATCGGGACGCTGGGCCTTGGTATCGCGGCCGGGGAAATTGCAGGCGGCTGGGATTACATAGGGGCGGGGTCGGGCATGGTGCCGCCGCTCTATCCGGTAGACATTGAAGGGCGGGAGCTTTTTTTCTATTTCGCGATGCTTGTGCTTGCAATTTTGACGTTTGCCGTGCTGCGCGCGCTCTATACAACACGTTTTGGTCTGGCGCTTAATGCGATCCGGGACGACGAGGACAAAGCGGAAGCGATGGGTCTGCATACCATCCAGATCAAGGCGATAGCCTGGGCGATTGCTGCTGTCTTCCTGGGGGTTAGCGGGGGGCTTGCCGGCAACCTGCTCGGGTTTATCGACCCGAGGGATACAGCGTTTGCCGGAGCGACATTTGGCGTCTGGATGGTGCTGATGGCGGTGCTGGGGGGTAAGGGAACGTTGTGGGGGCCGGTGATCGGGGCATTCGTCTTTCATGTGACCCAGGAATTGTTCTGGACCTATCTGCTGGGCTGGCAGCGTATTGCTCTTGGCCTGCTGATCGTTGCGATTGTGGTCTTTTTTCCAAACGGAATTTTGGGGACGCTGCGCGGTCGTTTCCCGGAATGGTTTGGCGAACGGGTTGAGGAGCGCTCATGAGTGTGCTTCTGGAAATTCAGAATGTGACCAAAACTTTTGGTGGGGTGGTTGCCAACAGGGGGATCTCCCTCGAAGTACGCACCGGCGAAATTGCGGGCCTGATCGGGCCAAATGGATCTGGGAAGACGACGCTGTTTAACTCGGTCGCCGGGAAGCATGCCATTGATGAGGGGTCTATCAAATTTGAGGGAGAAGAAATTTCCACGTTTCGGGTTCCTGTCATTGCGCGTCGCGGGCTGGTGCGAACGTTTCAGCAGACCTGTATTTATGGGGAGATGACGGCGTTGGAGAATATGCAAATCAGTGCCCCCGAAGCGCGGGGGGCGGCGGTTTCGCTGTTTAGGGGCTTTTCACCGCAGGTTGATAAGCGGGCTGAGGAGTTGCTGGATTTTGTCGGACTGGTCTCTAAACGGTTTTTGCGGGCCGGTACGCTGAGCTTCGGCCAACAAAAACTGCTGGAATTTGCAATGGCGCTGATGAGCGAACCGAAACTGCTGCTGCTTGATGAGCCGACTGCGGGCATCAATCCCACGCTGATTAACGGGCTTATCGATCGGTTGAAGCGGGCAAACAAAGAGCTTGGGGTCACGCTTTTGGTCATTGAGCATAATATGCGTGTGATTATGAACCTGGCGGAGCGCATTACCTGTCTTGCACATGGGGAAGTTCTGGCAAGCGGGACGCCGGATGAGGTGCGCAATGACCCGCGCGTTGTTGATGCATATCTGGGGGCGGGTTAATGGACACGAAGAACGAAGAGAAGGTGAGCGGTAGCGGCCATGGTGTGGGAGGGGCTGATGCCGTTCTCTCGGTGGATACGGTTGGTGCGGAGGCTGAGGCGCTTGAGAGCAGCGTTACAAAACAGAACATCCGCGACCTTGCTGGCGGCGCCCCGTTTCTGGAAATTGAGGGGCTCACTGCGGGGTATGGCCGCATGGAGATACTGCATGGTATTGACCTTGCCGTGTCCAAAGGACAAAGCCTCTGCTTGATCGGGCCTAACGGCGCGGGCAAGTCTACTATCCTTCATTCCATCTTTGGGTTCACCCAGATTTTTGGGGGCCATATTCGGGTGGGGGAAACTGATGTAACAAGTCTTGCCCCCAGCGAACGGCTTTCGCGGGCCGGGGTTGCCTACATTTTGCAGGATAATTCTGTCTTTCCCGATATGAGTGTTGAAGAGAACCTTTTGATGGGGGGATATTTGCTCGGCTCGCGAAACGAGGCCAGGGAAGCTGTGGAACGCGTTCTGGGGCGTTATGACCGTCTTGCGCGGCGGCGGGCCGACCGGGCGGGCATATTGTCGGGTGGTGAACGCAGACTTCTGGAAATCAGCCGGGCTCTAATTATGGACCCGCAGGTGCTGCTGGTCGATGAACCCTCCATCGGACTGGAGCCGCGCTATATCGACATGGTTTTTGAAATCCTGGGTGATCTGAGGGATCAGGACGGCAAGACCATCATCATGGTGGAGCAAAATGCCAAGAAGGGGCTGGCATTTGCTGACATTGGCTATGTACTGGTTTCGGGCCGGGTGGCGATGGCCAACAAGGGGGTAGCACTTCTTGAAGACCCTGAAGTCGGGCGTCTGTTTCTGGGCGGGTAATGCAGATGTTTCCCCGTCTGCGACATGACTGCCGGATGAATACAAGCTAAACCCTACATGAATGGCCTTCCCAGATAGGGTTCAGCGCCGTCCTGCCAGAGTGAACATGTCAGTTGTTCCTGTTTGTTCTGGAGAACCCTTATGAAAAAATTTCTTGCCCTATGCAGCCTTGCTGTTCCACTTGTGGTCGCTGTTCCGGCTTCTGCCGGTGATACCAACAATAATGCCCCGCGCTTTGAAGATGTACTTCGTGCCTTGGTGCTGTCGCAATTTGGCGGCGACGTCCGTTCCTCTGACCGTGGATACGCCCGCCACCATGTGCATGCGCGAGACCATGCACGCACCCGCGACCAGGGGCAGAGATGGCGCGATGAGCGCCGTGTTATTCCCATCGCCCGCCTTGTCAGGCAGATACAGCGGGAAACAGGAGGGCGTGTCACCTCAGTGAGGTTGCGTCGGAATGGTCGTGTTTACCGGATCGAAGGTGTAGGACCTAGAGGTGGGGCTATAACCGCTAAAGCGAACGCCTACACGGGAGAGATATTTGATGTGCAGCGCCGCCATGGCGCCGGACACGGCTATCAGGCAGTCAACGGGAAGCCTATTCCTAGGATTTTACGCGGTTTGCGCGGTCGGGGGTATTATGGATTTGACCGTGTTGTGCGGGAGGGCCGGACTTACACGGTGCGAGGCCTGAACAGTCGCGGAACACCGGTGCGGATTGTTGCCAATGCCCGCAATGGCCATGTTATATCGGTCAATCAGGCGCGCCGCTATAATGGCCCTGCTCACTACAGACAACCTGTTCAAGGTTTTGGTCAGTGGCGTTCCGGCTTGCAGCAGCAACATTACAGCCGTTTTGGCCAGGCCACGCGCGTTGATGATTACTATCAGGTTGCAGCCCGCGATCGCAGGGGACGTAATGTCCAGCTTCGGGTCTGTGCCCGGACCGGGCGGGTGTTGCACTCCGCCTATCTGTAGTCTCCGGTTGCAGGCAAAGCCCCGTTCATTGAGCGGGGCTTTTGTCTGTCTGGCTCCCGGCGCTCATGGTCGCATGGTTGTGAGGTAGGGGCCTAGGGTCAGCTCGCGTCCGTTTTGTGACCAGTCGAGCCATTCGATGAGACGCGGGCGGGTTTCTCTTGGGTCAATGAGTTCATGCACGCCAAACCCTTCCGCACGGGGGAAGGGCGATTGTGTGGAGGCGAGTTTTTCTTCCAGTTCCTTGCGCAAAGCATCCGGGTCGTCAGCCTCTGCTATCTGCCGGGCGAAGGCGACTGCGACGCCCCCCTCAACGGGCAAGGCACCGGTGATTGCAGAAGGCCAGGAAAGGACAAATCCGTCTGGCGCAAAATGGGCAGCTCCGGCAACGCCGAATACTTTGTGTACGATGACGCTTGCCCAGGGGACGCGGCTTTGCATGACAGCGGCAATGGCCGCCGTGCCGTACCGGATGGTACCGGCTTTTTCTGATGCAGAACCGATCATAAAACCGGGCTCGTCGACGAAGGAGAGGACGGGCAAATTGAACGTGTTACACATGTCAACGAAGCGTCTGATTTTCTGGGCGGCCTCTGCTGTCATGGCGCCTGCGTAATACATACAGTCGTTGGCGATCACGCCCACGGCATGGCCGTTCAATCGCGCAAGTCCGGTGATGAGCGAGGGGCCGTACTTTCTGGTCATTTCAAAAAAACTATTCTGGTCGACCACGGCCTTGACAATTTTGCGCATCTGGAAGGGTTTGCGCCGGTCGCGTGGCACAATGTCTATCAGGCTTGGGTCCCTGCGCTCCGGATCATCGTCTGAGGCGATGTAGGGGGGAAGCTGCCAGACGTTGTCGGGCAAGTAAGACAGGAAGGTTGCAATTTCGCTCAGCGCTGTTTCTTCGTCCTTTGCTACATTGTCTATGACGCCGCTCTTTGCGTGAACGTCCGGTCCGCCCAGTTCTTCCTTGGTGAGATCTTCGTTCAGTGCGCGTTTGACGACCTGTGGCCCGGCAATCAGGATTTGGGCATTTTTTGTCATCACCGAGAAGTGTGCGCCAACCAGCCTTGCGGCGGGCATTCCGGCTACAGGCCCCAGGGCCGCCGTTGCAACGGGAACGGTGCCCAGAACCTGTGCGATTGAGAGGAAGCGGGCGCGGGAGAAAACGGGGTCGCCAGTCGGCCTGGATGGTTTGCCATCCCCGGACCCGGCGACAGACCCGCCGCCGCCTTCGTGAAGGCGAATGAGGGGCACTTTGTAATCCAACGCCACATCCTCGGCGTAAACGCTTTTTCGTAGACCGGAGGGGTTTGGTGAACCGCCTTTCAGGGTGAAATCTTCACCGCCTATAATGACCCTGCGGCCATTAATTTTAGCGAAACCCAGCACGTAGTTGGCCGGTTGAAAATCCTTGAGGGTCCCGTCCTCGTTGAACCGGGGAACCCCGGCACCTTCTCCCAGTTCGCGCAGGCTGTCTGGATCGGCCAGATGCTCAATCCGCTCGCGAATGGTAAGACGCCCTTTTTCGTGCTGGCGTTTGACGCCCTCCGGCCCGCCTTGCTGCTTTGCGAGGTTTCGGCGGGTTTGAATTTCCGCAGCTTCCTTTTCCCAACTCATGCGCGTTACGGTTCCTCTGATTATTCTCCGATGCTTGTAAACCTAATGGAAATGGATCGAGAATCCACTACGCCTGTCCAAAGGGCTGGTGTTTCGCCTGACAATAATAAATGATTGCCTTTATGAAAAAACAAACATCGGGTGATGCAGCCCTTGTGGGCGCTGTTGCCGGCTATCTGAGGCGGGAGCTGGCTGGGGGTGAGAGTATCGGGGCAGTCCTCAAATTTTCCTACCTGGAGGGAGGGACCGTTCTGATCGATGGCCAAGCTCCTGCATGCTCCGTCTCGACGGAGGACCTTGAGGCAGATTGTACCGTCACCCTGTCGCTGGCGACCCATGTTACCATGCTGGGCTTTCTGCTTGACCAGGCTGTGGCCTTCCGGCAAGGGCAAATGACAATTTCCGGAGACATTTCGGTCGCTCTGCGCCTGGCTCCGCTTCTGTCCCAACCGTTTCATCCGACAGATAAAGAGCCTCTGCAATGACTGGTGTTGAGGCTGCAAAGTTGGTTTGTCCCCCAGGGGGTGTGGTTGGATGGCTTAAACGTCCCGATGGTGCGTTGCTTCGGACGATGGTCTGGTCAGAGGCGGTTGCGGCGGCTCCGGGGCGAGGTACGGTCGTGCTGACTGCTGGGCGGGCTGAGTTTATAGAAAAATATTTTGAGGTGATTGCGCTTTTTCTCCAGCGTGGGTTTGCGGTGGCGACACTTGACTGGCGGGGCCAGGGGCTGTCCACGCGAATGCTGGCAGACCCGCGAAAAGGGCACATCGACGCCTTTTCAACATTTGATGCGGACTTCGCCGCCTTTATGGAGGAAGTGGTTTCGTCTCAGTTTTCAGGGCCGTTCATTGGTGTTGGGCACTCTATGGGAGGCAACCTCATGTTGCGCGCGGCGCATAATCTTCCCGACACATTCTCTGGCGTGGTTTTGAGTGCACCAATGCTGGGGTTAAACCTGGGGACCGCGTTTATGGAGAGAATGATGCGCGGGGTGATCTCGTTGTTTTCGGCGGTCGGCGCTGAAAACGCTTATGCACCTGGAAGCGGGCCGAGGGCGGCTGACGAAGAACTGTTTGAGAAAAATATTGTGACGTCTGATCGTGAGCGATACCAGCGACAACAGGCGGTGATTGCGAAGGTTCCCAGCATCGGCCTTGGAGGGCCGACAATTGGCTGGGTGCGGGAGGCTTTCCGTTCCGTTGATGACATTGCCGACCCGACCTATCTTGCAAAAATAGTTGTTCCAGTGTTGCTGTTTGAAGCAGGCAAAGACAAGCTCGTTCGCGGCACATCAATTCGCGAGATTTCAGATCAGTTACCGGATGCACGCTGTGTGACTGTTGAGGGCTCGGCCCATGAAATTCTTATGGAGCGTGAGATTTTCCAGGATGTGTTCTGGTCGGCGTTTGACGGGTTTATGGAGGAGGTGCTGGGCCTGCCGGGCGAGAAGGCTTCAGCCGACGCGTGAGAGTATTGTCAGAGCTTGGGCGTGCACGCGCTCGTCACCGGCGGCGATGATGCGCCCACCGTGTTGAGGGTCTCCGCCATCCCATGTGGTGATGATGCCTCCAGCCCCCTCAATGATGGGGATAAGTGCTTGAATGTCATAGGGCTGAAGCGCTGCTTCCACCACCAGATCGATATGGCCTGCGGCAATCAGTGAATAGAAATAGCAATCTCCGCCATACCGGGTGAGCCGCACCTTTGAACGGACCTGGGCGAATGCGTCCGCTTCGGCTGCGTGTGTGAAAATCACAGGGTCTGTGCACCCCAGGATCGCGTCTGAGAGATCGGCACAGGTGCGGGTGCGGATCGGGCGGGTTTCTCCCTTGCAGGTCAGTGTGGTTTGTCCGGGGTACCCGATGAAACGCTCGCCCAGATAGGGCTGGTCCATAAGCCCAATGGTGGGATATGTGCCATCGTTCAGGGCAATCAGGGTGCCCCAGAGAGGTACGCCCGCAATAAAACTTCGGGTCCCGTCGATGGGGTCCAGCACCCAGTGGAGGGGGCTTTCTCCCTTATGTTGTCCGTGTTCTTCGCCAACAATCCCGTGGTCGGGATAGCGGGCAGCGATGAGGGTGCGGATAGCGGTTTCGGCATCCCGGTCTGCAATGGTCACCGGATCAAACGCACCGCCGTCCAGCTTGTTGTCGACTTTGATGTGGGAGCGAAAATACTTCCCGGTTACCTGAGCGGCAGCGTCTGCCAGCTCCCCGGAAAAAGCGCACAATTCGTCTATCTCAACTTTGCTTAATCTGGTTGGTGCGTTGCGCACAGGCCGTCCCTTTGCAATAAGCCTTTTAAGCCCTTCCGGTAGAAAAAGGCCTGCCCAGATTTACGCTAAGCGGCGGGTGTCGGCAACTTTTCCCGACCGGCGTGCGTTCATCAACCTGCCTTTGTTATCCTGCGGCACGCTCGGCGCGTTTGCGCAGGTTGGGATCAAGGTGGCGTTTGCGGATCCGGATCGATTTGGGGGTTACCTCAACCAGTTCGTCTGTCTCAATATAGGCAATGGCCTGTTCCAGCGTCAGATGCCTGGGTGTGGTGAGCTTGACCGCATCATCCTTGCCCGATGCACGCATGTTGGTGAGCTGTTTAGCTTTC